>RKRO01000338.1 GCA_007571355.1 Candidatus Poribacteria bacterium
AGAAACGCTACGGTCGTCAACACGACTGCAAAGAAGCAGAGCAACAGTAAATCCACCATAGCGTGACGGAGGGTTTCTGATAAAGAGGTCACTGCCATGTCTGGCGGTGGGGCAAGTTTTTTGGGTTCTGGAGGTTTACTTGATACGAATCGCGTCATTGTAGCAAATTGATCGTCTGCAATTTCACTGAAATATGTCTCTTCAAGTTGGTTATAATAACGATTGCCTATTTGGAAATAAGTATCTCTTTTTATTTTTCCTGTTTCGGCTAAATTCATGGCAACATAAATGAGCGAAGATGTCGGTGTGACTCGGGAAAGTGTTTCTCCTACCGATTCTTGCTGCTTTTTTTCACGTTGGTATTCTCGCTCGACTTTGTTGATAGATTCCTGAAATTTCTGTCGATATTCGGCATCAATGGGTGCCCGTATTTCTTTGATTTTTTCCATATCGTTGTTGAAATTAATCGAGGTTCCTAAGGTTTCGACTATCTTTCCAGTAATTACCTGATTCTTCTCTGCACTGAGATTATTGCGGATCGCCGTTTTTTCCATATAGACACTCTGAATCGCGCGCGTCGGGGCGATGAGTTTGGCAGTAAGAAACCCGACACGTGGTGCAATCAGCACGGCAAGTACCCAAACAGTGAAGGCGACAATGAGTGCTGTTTTGGAATTGTCTAAATACGTGGAAATTACTGTCCCTATTGTAAAAAATACACCAATGTAGAGGAGTGAGAGTAACATCAAACTTAACACGCGTAGGAAGATGCCAAACTCACCCAAGGGGAACCCTTGCAAGACAAGCAGGAGTAAACCTAAGAGAAACGATACGAGGAACGGAACGATAAAAATAATATATCCGCCAATCAACTTACTCCATAAGAACGTATCTCGTGGGAGTGCATTTGCCAAAGTTATCCGAAGTGTTCCGGCTTCTCTCTCACCCGCGACGGCATCAAATGTGAACAATAGCGCAAGCAGACTGAAAACAGTGCTGACAATAAACAGAAAATCAAGATGCCCTAAAGCGGAGGAAAGGGGAGCTTCCCCAAGAGACATTGAACCTTGTTTTACGCCGTTGCGTGTCATGCCAAGATAACTCGGAAGTGATTCCTCTAACCCCTTTGCAAAGACGCTCAAAGGTGTCGGTTGAAGAAAAAGTTTAGAGACTTCTGTGTCCGGGTCTGGCGCATCAGGGGGTTTCTCTTCAGATTCTGCGACCGAAAGTTTGAGAGATTCTTGATAATTGACTTGGTTTTGCAGATAATTGCGATAATTGATGTGCAAGGTAAGCGGCACGAGCAGGAGACACATCACGAAGAGAACTACGAACCGGACGCTCATAATGTGATGCATAAACTCTTTTTGAATAAGCGTCATTAACATTTAGTGAGCTCCTTAGGCGGTGGACAAAACCTACCTTTCCTACAAAGGTGGATAGCGGGATGTCCTTTTCATGTTCCGATTTGGTTCGTTAGGAATTTTGTCATGCTCCAGAATCTTCTTGATGTATTCCAACGCCTCTTTGATTTGTCTCGCTGCGTCCCATCTGTTTTGATGTTCCAAATCTTCCACTGTTTGTTCTAACTGGTCTACGAGATGCCGTAGAGATGAAAGAGCCGTCTCTTCATGTTCACTGTGAAACCGCGGAATCTGTGGTATTGTTGGAACATTAGGAACTTTTGGGATCCTACTTTTGGAAGCTTCTAACCGTTTTCCGGCATCTTCCGCTGGCGTTTTCCAATTTCGAGTGTAGTACCTTACAAACCTTTTGATATAATCGGCTTTGTAGGTTTCCCATGCATCTATCGCCGAAGTCCCGTGACTCTCACTTTTCCATAGATGCGGACTATCCTCCAAAAATGCCAACTGATGCCGATGTGCCATACAGAAAAAATAATCAATAAGACTTTCTATAGTGATGCCTCTCTCTAAAAGGAGTTGAAGCCATGCTGTTCGGGGGTACCGGGCATCTATTTCACGGTACTTAAACGAGATAGGAACACCTTCCTTTGAAAGCAGTTCCGACAGGCACGGATCCCGAACATTTCGTTCGATTTAATTTTAGCGATACTTGCTTTTGAGAATACAGTCACTACGGTACGTGAGAACTTGCGGTTATAAGCTTCATCAAAGGTGCCCATCAGTGCTTGTACGGTTTGTGGTCCTATGTATTCTTTAGAACCGTATGAGATCTCCTCATCGAATTCTGTCCGTACTAATGCCATCTGTGAGGGTTTCCACTTATCTCCTGCGTGTACCCATGTTATTGCCTTACCAAGTGTGATCGGTTCTGCTTGCAATCTAAAAAGAGGGAAAATACTCAAAACTATCAAAAGTGCAACTATCTGCACAATATTTTTAAGTATCATTTCATTAGGCCTCCTTTATTAGCCTTGCGCTCATGTAGATTTGTAAAAGCGTCTCTTCTGTTTCTGAAACGCGTGTTCCATTATCAATATTTTATTACACACCCTTTGCGTGGAAAAGTTCCCCAAAAGAAGTTTGTATAAAGACCATGGTACTACGCTCCTAACAATTCAGTCTTGTATTCTTCAACAATTGCCGCTAAAACAGAGGCGGGAATATCCTCTAACTGAGACGCTAATTCCTCTTCAACATTAACCATCAGACTATGGTCAAACGTTTCGCGCTCGGCACAAGGATCCAGATATTCACCGTGTGCCTCCAATAAGACTGCCAATTGTGCAGGAGTTAGACCTTCAGAGATGCCGTGCAGGCCCCAGGCAGTGCCGCGGTAACCTTTATCGTAATCAGCACCGAGGTATTTTTGTAGGATTTCTTCTCTTTCAGCACCTTGGGCACCACTCTTTTCGAGGGCTTCTGCAGCAGCAATCGCACGTGGATCCAGTTCCACTTGAAACGCTGTTGATGCATCTGCTGCGGCGACAGGATAGATTTTATAGGTTTCCATTTTTCTGATTATGATCCTCTTTATCACACGTTTAGAAAATTTGTGTGCTACGCCAAAAAGGGCCGTCCAACGGATAAAAGCCGCTCACCTTGGCTACACTTACGAAAAAATGTTTGCTATACCACCGACGAGAGACCACCATCAACGTTGATAGCGGTTCCTGTAATAAACGATGCACAGTCTGAGACAAGGACGGCGATAAGATTACCCACTTCACTCGGTTCACCTAAACGTCCCAGCGGATGCTCCGCGCTTGTTGTTTCAAAGTCACCAGCTGGGGCACTGTTTACACTACCAGCGAAGCTATTGCCCGCGGGACCGCTTTTAGTACATCGCTTGCAATGAGTCCATGCATCCCTAACGCCTCCGCGACGATGTCTCCCGCTACTCCATGTAAATAGACTCCAAGGACGGCTGCCGTTTCGCTTGAGTGTCCCTGTGCCATCAACCCCGCAATTATTCCGGTTAGCACATCCCCCATACCGCCTGTTGCCATACCCGGATTACCAGTGGAATTGATCCACACATCCCCATTTGGCAACCCAGTGACGGTGGGTGCCCCTTTAAAGACAAGCATTAAATTGTGTTCGCTTGCGAACTGTTGTGCTGCCCTGATCCTATCCGCCTCTAAACTGGGGATTGAACTGCTTGTTAATCGAGACATCTCACCCGGATGGGGTGTGAGAATCGCCTCTCTATCCAATAAGGTGATAACTTCGGGGGCTTGTGAGAGGGCATTCAACCCATCAGCATCGACAACCATCCTTAAGTTAAGTGCCTGTTCCCGGTTCTCACGTACCAGTTGATGAACGAGCCGCACTGTATCAGGATGTTGGGAAAGCCCAGGGCCTATTGCAAGCACGGATTTCGTCTCCTCCGCGAATTCAAGAATGGCTGAGGAGGCGGATACAGATAGGCTGCCAGCATCCGTTTCTGGCAGTGGAAGTGTCATCACTTCGGGCAAAAGACTTTCTAATATTGGGTTGAGGTGTTTCGGAGTTGCAAGGGTTACTAACCCCGCGCCGGCGCGCAAAGCGGCTTCACTTGCAAGTGCTGCCGCACCTGTCATACCTGTCGATCCAGCAACAATGAGGACGCGCCCATAAATCCCTTTGTGAGATGCAGGCGGGCGCGGCGGCACCCATTGTGAGGCTTGTGTCGCCGTTGTCCAGTTGACCTTGATACCTTGTGCATCTATAACTTGTTCTGGAAAACCGATGTCAACGACTTCTAACTTTCCAGCGAATTCAGCACCGGGATGTACCAATAATCCTCTTTTAGGCAAACCTATGGTTACCGTCCGATCTGCTTGCACACATGTCCCCAGAGGGTTTCCTGTATCTGCATCGAGACCTGAAGGTAGGTCAACGGAGAGGATGGGGATAGATCGGTTATTAATAGTGTCAATGATGGGAGCCATGGGAGCGCGAACTGCCCCGCGCAACCCTGTCCCGAAAATGGCATCGACCAAGAGTTCACAACTGGCGATGTTGGCATCAGATTTGAGTGCTGTGTCTGTCAAGATTTCCTCAATCCGCAATCCTCCTTTTCGCGCAGCTTGTGGGTTTCCAAAGTTTCCTGTTAAACGTTTCGCGATCTGAAGATTAATCTCTGCGTCACCAGTGAAGTTATCTGCTGGGGAAACGAGAAACAGATGGATGTCGCGCCCCGCGTGGGCAAGTTGACGCGCGATAACTAAGCCATCACCACCGTTATTGCCTTTGCCAACAAAAATACCGATCCGGTGACATGTCGGATAATACTGTTCAATCGCGCGGACAATGGCATGCCCAGCAGTCTCCATGAGAACAATGCCGGGAATGCCGATGCCTTCAATAGTGTCCTGATCGATTTGGCGCATTTCCGCCGCTGTTACGACTTTCATATTTCGTTCTTGCGCGAAGCGGGAAATAACAGGCTTCTGTTAACTGCGGTGTTGGCATAAGTTCCGCAAGCCTCCGCTGTCCGCTTGCTACTGCCGTTTTCATACGGTGTCGCGCTGCAGTTTGTCAGCAAGCACTAATAGGTGTGCTTCCATTTGGTGGGCCGCCTGTTTTAAACTTTCCTGTTTTATCTGTAGCTCCTGAACCCGCTCGTCTTGATGGGTTTGGAGGCAGAACGTTAGGTTTGTGCGGAGATCAAACAGACTCTGCTGGATGTGGTCTTGGAAAGTCCCTTCCGGGTACATCCATCGTCTACCGCGGGTCTGTCGCAAATTAAAGTGACAATGTCCATTATCGCCACCAAAGCAGTCGAAACGCATAATCTCATCGTCGTAGACATACAACGATGCCGCCGGCCCGCGGCCGCCTGCATCATCGCGCCAGTATGATTCTAACCGAACGTTGTCTTGAATGGGATATTCAACCAGGTCGTGCTTTTGATTTGCCATCTGTAGTCCCTCCTTGGGTGCTTCGGCGTCGTTAAAAGAATCGTGCCTATAGGAACAGATAAAAAAGTGACTTGAATTTCAACCAGAGTTACGCTAAAGTATAGCAGCGTCAAACACAAGCGTCAACATCTAAATTAGACGATTGCTATGTCATTGATAAAATAATCCAAGAAATGGAGCAGAAACGTGCATATTTCCGTTGCTAATGCGCGAGAACTAGCGGAAACTTATTTGGGAAAATGTGGGATGTCTGAAAGCGATGCCGCGATTATCGCCGATATTCTATTGGAAGCCGAACTCCGCGGGCGAAAAACACATGGCTTTATTCGGTTGACCGGAATTAAAAGTCGCTATGAGCAAGGCGAGCGAACTGACATTCGGATGGACAAGGAAGTCGGACTCTGCACCCGAATAGATGGCGGGAACCAACCCGGTTACCTCGTCGCGTATCGGGCAATGGAGATTGCTATTGAACGCTCGAAACGCAGCGGAGCGGGTATCGTCGGCGTTTATAATACCTCACACTGCGGTATGGCAGGATATTATGTCGATATGGCGCGAAAAGCGGATACCGTCGGTTTGCTTTTTGCCGATTGTCTGCCCCGTATTACACCCGAAGGCGGCACCGAGGCTCTTCTCGGAACAAACCCGATCGCTGTCGGAATCCCATCGAATGCAGTGCCTCTCCTATTTGATATGTCGACCGCTGCGATCACCAATGGCGATCTGCTCGTCGCTACCCGAAACGACACCGCAATTCCTGAAGGACTCGCTTTTGATTCAGAAGGCGAACCGACAACGGATGCCGATGCAGCCTTGAAGGGGAGCGTCCGTCCGTTTGGTGGTCATAAAGGGTTCGGGCTTGCACTCGTGACGCAAATCCTTTCCGGGGTTCTCGTCAATGCTGCGGCAATTCCGCCACCCGGCACCAACTACGGTCTACTCATTGTTGCGATAGACCCAACAAGTTTTGTACCGTTGGCGCAATTCAAAACAGAAGTTGATAGACTCATCGCACGTGTCAAGGAGACCCCAAGAGAATCAGGGGTTACAGAAATTCTGATACCGGGTGAACGAGCCTACCGTCAACGCGAAGCACATCTCGCCGACGGTATCCATTTAGACGAAACACTTATGAGTCAATTAAACATATTATAGGTGCGATCACAAAATCGTACCGAAAGGGAGATCACTATGGAAGCTTTTAAAGCAGGTATCATCGGTTGTGGTGGACGTGGACGCGCCCATGCCCGTGGATATCAAGCATCTCCGGATGTTCAGATCGTCGCGTGTTCCGATCCGTTTGCAGACGCACGAGACGCTTTCGCAGAGCAGTTTGAGGTGCCCAACACCTACGAAAATTATGAGGAGATGTTGGCTAAAGAATCGCTCGATTTTGTCAGCGTTTGCACATGGATCGCGCTCCATAGGGATATGGTCATCGCTGCTGCAAACAGCGGCATTAAAGCTATCCATTCTGAGAAACCGATGGCACCGACATGGGGCGATGCCAAGGCACTCTATCAGGCGTGTGTAGATAACGATGTCGTCATAACGTTCTGTCATCAACGGCGTTTCGGGGCGCAATTTATCAAGGCAAAACAATTGGCAAACCAAGGCGCGATTGGTGAACTTCGCCGCCTTGAAGGTTCGTGTCCTAATTTACTTGACTGGGGAACACACTGGTTTGATATGTTCCTGTTTTATAATAATGACGAACCTGTTGACTGGGTAATCGGTCAAATAGATGTAGCAGAAGAGAAACTCGTCTTCGGGACACAAGTTGAGACGAGCGGTCTATCGTGGTTCCGCTGGAAGAACGGTGTGGAAGGCTTGTTGACTACTGGTGGTGTCTCTTTAAGGGGGTTCGCGAATAGACTCATCGGTACGGAGGGGATTATTGATGTCGGCGGCGGCGCACCGGTACGCCTGCTCCGGGCAGGTGCTGACGGCTGGGAAACCCCTGATTTAAGCGATATTCCGAAAGGCGACGATACGGTTCTCTCTGTGCTTGACTTGGTTGACAGCGTTAAGACCGGGCGCGAACCGGAACTCAGCGGACGCAAGGCGATTCAGGGCGCGGAGCTCATTTTCGCGACCTATGAGTCGAGTCGTCGGCGTGCAAAAATTACGTTACCGCTCACAGTGGAGGATTCTGCGTTATTGACGATGATTGCCAATGGCGATATCGGTTAAATCTTATTTCTACAAGCTGCAGGCGCGGTTTGTTGCTGCGCCTTGTAGCGATATTACATGCCTTGCGGTTTTCTGTAATTTTAATCAACCTAATTAGGTTTTTTGCGTCTAAACGTTATAAAGAGGTTGCTATAATCTATACTCCAAGAGCATTATATTAAAGGATTCAGAAGCAGTCAATAGATAAAAAAAGTTCTCGACACACTCCCTTCGATGCCAGCGGCGTGCCCATAGAGTGTCCTATGTGCAAAACACATATCCAGATGCCGTTTGCTGTATTGAAGCGTGGAGGTGCCGATACCGGCGTAGGGAACCCAACCTGCCCGGAAAATTTGTGAACCCACGCGAAGCACCGAAGCCTAATGACTTTTCGGACTCGCGGCAAGTAGGGAGAAACGAGTGCCAGAAACTAAAAATATGTACGGTGTTACTTACAAACCGGTACACAAAAGTCGAAAACGACACCAGCACGAAAACGACCCACCCACTAAATCGCCAATCCGTTCTATTTTGGTGAATTTTCTCGCTTTCAGCGAAGTTTGCAAGCCGAAACTTGCTCTCCTAATTCAGATTTTCGTGTGTCTTTCAATCTTGATAGTCTCTACCAATGCTTGGGCAATACCTACTGTAGATCTGTCCGTTGTTGATACCGAAGGCGATGATACAGTCTTCAACGGAACTGACCAGAAGTTACGTATCACCATTTCGGTATCTGAAGATATAAACGACCTTGGCCCGTATGTCTATATTCTCAAGGTTGATGGATACGATACTAACATCGGTGAGGGGACAATAGATGAAAATGAGACTAAGACCCATGATACGGATTGGAACGGGACAGTAGGTGGAACGAAACTTTTAGACGGGACCTACACGCTTCGTGTCGAAATTCACGACCCAGATGCACCAGAATCGGAACCATTGGTTTCAGATGAAGTTTCAGTGACCTTAGACAATACTGTGCCGGAGGTATCGATTAGTACGGATCTCACTGAATTTTCGCCAAACAGGGACCGGATTCTTGATCTTATTGCTGTCTACTATAGTATAAGCGAAGATGTTGCAGAGAGTGAATTGCAATTTTTTCGTGAGGATAGCCAGACGCAATTTGGGCAACCGATTCGTCTGGCCGAAAGCGAAGGTGGACATACTTTCCTCTGGGATGGCGGTGATAGAAACTTCAGAACGTTTCCAGATGGACAGTATAGACTCAGCGTTAAGGTGATTGACAAGGGAGGGAATTCTATTGAATCGGATAAGACAAATCCAATTACCATTGATACACAACCCCCTATAATATCTGAGGTGGAAATACCTGGCGGCGCGACTAATCAGGGGCTAACACTCCTTGATGGCGTTTTTATCAATATACCTTTTCAATGGATGAAGGTGACAGCAGATGCTTTAGACGGCACACCGATTGATTTTAATGCCCCAGAAACCGAGTTTACGGTGAAAAAACAAGGCGGCGTTACCATAAACGGTGTCCTCAGTACTGATCAGTCATCGTTGACCTTGTCCCTTGGTACCCGGTTGGACGCAGCATCCGAAAATGGGAAATATACTGCTTCAATTGCCATTGCCGATAAAGCTGGGAATATTGCTGAAAAAACACTGAATTTTACCTTTGATAATGTCGCACCGAACTTGACAGAGATTAACACACGGAATGACAAGTTAACCCCGGGCGGGGGTGTCAATAAATGGATGAATTTTATTGAGGTAACGCTCAATGATAATCTTCAGGACGGCCTCAGCCTTTCCGACTCCACGATTCGCCTCACCGGCCCCGACGGACCTGTACTCGGATGGCAAACACAACCGAGTGCTGATAAAATCCGATGGGTGTTTCTATCCCCACTCACGGCGAAAGATGGTCTCATGGACGGTGTATATACGATTGAGGTGAACGCAGCAGATAAGGCAGGAAACCAGACCGGTGCTTTACAGATTCCGTTTATTTATGATAACCTTCCACCGCTTGTCACCTTAGGTTCCGCAGAGGAATTCCCCTTTACACTAAATCAGGATACGATTTACCACGCACAACCACTTTTACAGATTGCCGCTACGTTTGATGATGCCGGTATTGGTGTTGATTTGGAAGGAGACACACGTGTTGTTTTCGGGACAAGGGGTGCTGGTGGCGTACTCAACACACTTCCCGGACGCGTTATTCTGGCTAAGGATCGCGGTCAATTAACCTATGTTTTAGAAACACCACTGACAAGCCGAGATGGAAGTCAAGACAGACGCTATGTCCTTAACGTTCAGGCTACCGATACGCTCGGCAATACAAAGACTTACAACTACGAATTGGTCTACGATACACAACTCCCGGCACTCGTTTCTACAGTACCAGCTGCCAATGAGACCATTTCGGAACTCTTTCAAGTTGAGATCGTCCTTGATGAAGCAACCAGTGGTATCGATTTTATTCAAAGCACCTTCCAACTGACGCGCGATGTTGGCGGAAACGTTGTAGATGTACCTGTCAATATAACGAGTAACGGTACAGATGCAGCGACCTTGACGCTTGCAGAACCGATTGCCTTAGAT
>RKRO01000540.1 GCA_007571355.1 Candidatus Poribacteria bacterium
GTCTTGCTGGGGTGATTTTTAAGCGTTTGAATCGCCATCTGTCTAGCAAACTGATTCTTACATCCTTTCTCACTACCCAAGATATACTCATCAATAAGGGGTAGAAATAGGTCGAGTGAATCAGGATAGGTTTGAAGATGAACGAACATTTTATACACAGCATCGTTCACAGCGTCTTGGTCTGCTGATTTTAAAAGGGATTCCAAGTAGACACAAAACTTGTCGCTCAGACGCTTCAGTTGTTCAGTCGTTTGTGCGTCCTGTTGGCCGGTGGACGCTTCAATAACGGTCTGGAGGTTGGTGTTTTCTTCTCTACCACTCAAAAAAGCGTGGCAGTTCCCACAAAGTGTAATGCCGTTGTCGAGATCAGTGGCAAATTCAGGGTGCTTCTCTAAGGGTTTTATGTGGTGTACGTGGAGATTTCGTTGCACGGCACATATACGACATGTATTTTCATCGCGATGTTTGACTTCTCTCCGCCATCGCTGATATTCTGGTGATTTGCGGATATCTTTCATGGGAATCCTCATTTGATGGCAACTTACCTACGACAAGACGGTTTGATAATTTTCTAAATCTGTTGACGCGAATCAATGAAGTCAATAATTTTATGTGTGCCTTAAATGGAAATATGCTACCATAAACAGATTAAAAGGTCAAGTGCGGTGAATATTTTCAGTTTTCGATTATTCTGGTGGCGAACCAATGGTCGTCAGAATTAAGATTCACAGGATTTCAGGATTAGCAGTTATCTCTCTACTTCTACGGAATGTATTTTTAAGCAATTTGCTTGCGATCTTGTCTCTCGTGTTGTATAATCACCATATAGTTTTTCGTTATTAGGAACGTGAATGTAACGCTGTCGCTGACCGATAGGAGAACCTATGCACGTTGGACTCATGGAAGGCACAATTCGCGGAGAAACACTCACTGAGACCCTTGACACCGTTGTGGAACACGGGATCCACCATCTGCAGTATCATGTCCCCGCATCGGGAACGTCGGTTACCGAGATTCGTAAAGAGATGGATGCCCGACAGATTGAGATCTCCGCACTTTCGGGGACCTATAATATGATTGATCCGGATGTTGAAAAACGTCACGCGGGGTTGCGAATGCTTCGTTTAGTTGCGGAAAAATGCGCGCCGCTCGGGACATCGGTAATTACGTTATGCACCGGTTCTCGCGACCCGCATAGCATGTGGCGCGCGCATCCTGATAACAATACAGTAGGGGCTTGGCGCGACCTCGTTGAATCCATGGAACAGGCGTTAGCAGTGGCTGAGGCATACAACGTTACACTTGCACTTGAACCTGAAGTCGCAAATGTTATTGATTCTGCACAGAAAGCGCGCCGCCTCCTTGATGAAATGCAATCCTCTTACCTGAAGGTATGTCTGGACGGCGCGAATATTTTCCACAAAGGTGAACTGCCAAAGATGCGTGAGATCCTTGATGAGGCGTTCACACTCCTTGTCGACGACATCGCACTTGCACACGCCAAAGATTTGGACAGGGACGGTCAAGCCGGGCACCTCGCCGCGGGGACAGGGGTGCTGGACTACGATCAATATCTCGGATTGCTAAAGGAGAACGGCTATGACGGCGCAGTGGTGTTACACGGCCTGTCGGAAGCGCAGGTGCCTTTCTGTACAGACTTCCTGCGCAAAAAGATTGACATGTTAGAATCAATATAGCGTGCCGGGTCCACTTTATTTTTTATAGTTTGCACGCACGACCGTTTTGATGCCGCCGCGAATGTTGAAATCGCCGACAACTTCTGCTCTTCGTGGCTGACACGCTTTAACGAAATCCTCCAACACCTTGTTTACGACATGCTCATGAAAAATGCCGACATCTCGGTAGAAAAGGAAATACTCCTTCAACGATTTCAGTTCCACACAGTGTCCATCCGGGACATAGGTGATACAGAGCGTCGCGAAATCTGGCAACCCCGTTTTAGGGCATACGGCGGTAAATTCCAGATTCGTAATCTCGATTGTATAATCTCGGTGACCATACTGATTTTCCCATGTCTCGAGAGTTGGTGTCTCTAATTCGGGGATATGGGTTTGTAGATCGTCATAACCGGTGTTTTGACCCATTCAATGTCTCCATATAGTTATCGGTACGATTTTTTTTGCGAAAATTTTTCAGTTAAAGAAAGTGGAAACCTTAGAACTATTCCAAATCTCTTGTAATTGAAACTGGTAACTGATAACTATTCTTCAAGGTACTACTTTAGAATTACCATCCGGCGGGTGCTTTCAAAATCACCCGCGGTAAATGTATAGAAATAGATACCGCTTGCCACCGGAGTGCCAAATTCATCTCTACCATCCCAGTACGCAGCCTGCTCGCGGTTTTGGTAGTTACCCGGTTCCTGTCGTCCGATATTCAACTGGCGGACAAGCCTTCCGCTGACATCGTAGATTTTAACTGCAACCTCAGTTCGCTCAGCAAGATTGTAGGGAAACCATGTTTCAGGGTTAAACGGATTCGGATAATTCTGGAAGATCATCGTCTGTTTGATATGTCCAAGTGTCGTGAGTGTCTGTGATGTTGTATCAACAGGAAACGGAACATCCGCAGGGCGGAATCCGAGATCAATGGGGTTATAGATAAACGCGGAACCGGCATTATCCCCGGCATTATCATTGCCAGCGGCACCGACGATAGCAAACGAACCTCTGATACTGACCGAGGCCCCGAAGCGGTCAAATCGGTTCGTGCCGCTTGCAATAATTCTGTTCTTCTCGACCCAACTCAACCCGTCCCGCAGAAAAGCGTAGGCTGAGCCTTTGTCGATTTGTTGGGTCGGATCGTCACCTGAAAGGACAGGATGATCATCTTTCCATGCACCGACAATTGCTGTGTCTTCATGAATTGCGACTGCTGATCCGAATTCATCACCCGCGACGGTATCGGCGGCGGTCAGTTTTGCCTGTTGTATCCAAGCTGTTCTCGTTTCCACAAAAATATAGGCGGTTCCCATATCGGTTTCGTTCCGATCTTCCTTAGGCGCGCCGATAATTGCAATCCCATTGGTTAGATCAACGGCGTACCCGAACTCATCACCGAGTCCACTATCGTTTGGAATGAGTTGGGTGTTTTGCGTCCAGGTGCCACCGTCACGCCTAAAAATGTAGGCTGTCCCTGAATTTGGTCCCGTTGCGTCACTTCCATGTGCGCCGATAAGCGCGCTGTCGCCGTAGACAGCCACGGAGAACCCGAATAGGTCCCCTTGTACAGCGTTGCGATGCGTTAATTTTGCCTGCTGTATCCAAGAGGTTCCGTTTCGTACAAAGACATAAGCGGCACCGGTATCTACCCCGCCTTCATCCTTTCCGTAGGCACCGACGATAGCCGTATTTTCATGAATAGCGATGGCTGTCCCGAACTGGTCGAACATGCCGATGTCATTACCGATCAATTTCGCTTGTTGGATCCAGTTGTCCCCGGAACGTCCAAAGACGTATACAGCACCGGCTTCGGGGCCTGCGTCATCAACGCCGGGGGCTCCGATAACCGCGGTTTCTCCGCTGATTGCGACGGTATTACCGAATAGATCGCCGGCTTTTGCATCGTTAGCAATAATTTTCGAGCGTTCTAACCAAAGCGTATTGCTCCGTTCAAAGATATATGCGGCCCCGGCATTCGGCGCGATGTCATCGTTTTGTTGGGCACCGGAGATAGCAAGGTTCCCATGAATCGCCACTGAAATTCCGAACTGATCCTCCGACGCTGTCTCACCATCACTTAACTTGATGTTCTCAACCCACGCTCCCCCCTCCTTTTGTTCAAAAATATAAGCGGCACCGGAACTGGGGCCACCGGCACTGTGGTTGGGGGCACCCGTTATAACTTCGTTACCATTAATTGCGACAGCCAATCCGAGTTGGTCACCATTGCTTCTGTCGCTTGCGACGAGTTTTGTGTGTTGGTTCCAGAATGGGGGTTCATTTTGTGTAAAGATGTAAGCGGCACCGACGGTATCTTCACCGACAATACCCCCTCTCGCTCCGATAACAACGGTTTCGCCGCTAATATCTACCGAGACACCGAAAGACGTTGCGCCATCTGGATCAATGGGGATCATACGGATCCGGGTGCGGTTCCTTTTTTGTAACCAGAACCTGCCTTCCTCGCGTTTATAGATATAAGCCGCACCAGTGTTTTTATTGCGAGGTGAGGTCGCGATAGCAAAATCGCCATCAACATCAACTGCATATCCGAAACCGTCATTTGCTTCGGTGTTGTTACCGATAAGTTTCTTTTGAAATATCCAACCGGATGGGTCTCGTATAAATATATAAGCCGCACCGGCATTTTCACCGGCTTCATCATCACGGATTGCACCGATAATGGCTGTATTGCCATCAGTGCCGACAGAGAAACCGAAATTTGCGAACCTGCTGGCATCGGGGGCAATGAGCGCAGCTGTCTGAATCCAAATGTTGCCTCTCCGCTCGAAAATATATGCGGCTCCAGCATCGGCAACCGGGTTGTTCGCGCGATGTGCCCCAACGATGGCTGTGTCTCCGGCAATCGCGACGGAGATCCCAAAATAGTCGCCTGCCTTTGCCGGAAGCGCGACCAATTTCATCTGTTCAACCCATTGTGTGCCCTGTCGTGAAAAAATATAAGCGGCACCTGCGTTCTTACCTGCATCGTCTTTCCTCGGAACACCAACGATGGCGTAGTCACCGCTCATTGCAAGTGTTGTTCCAAATTCGTCATCCGCTGCTGCGTCGCTGAGGTTCAGCTTTTGATGTTGTACCCATCCGGTTTCACTGCGGAAAAATACCTGGATTGAACCGGCGTTTCTGCCGTCGTCAGTATCGTCGTTTGGGACACCAACCATCGCGTAGTCGCCGCTTATACCGACACTCGTGCCGAGATTATCGTTAACGACAGCGGCACTCGTATTCAGTTGCACCCTGTCGGCACTGCTGTGTAGCGTTAAACCAATTCCCAAAAGCAGGGTTAACATGACAATCTGTAATCTCTTCAATTCTTTTTTCCTCACTGTTCGGTGGTATCCTGATAGGTGAATCTAAAGGCATTAATAGCGTTTGCTCTGTTAGATGTATGTATCTGGCAAACGTCTCTATCGAGTGTCTTATGCAAATTATGTGCCACTTGAAAAACCGTGTGAAATTAGCAAATTTCGCGCAATTTTGGGGAAAATCCCCTATTTTTTGTTCACTTATTGGACATTTCGGCTGATAAATGCTTTCAGTCGGTGTGAAATGTGCTATTGCGATATGCTAAGACGATAGATTTTTTTCGCTTTATCCTCGCCGTACCACAATCCCGTACCGTCCCAAGTTAATCCATGCGGTTCGTTTGGACATGAAATGGCATCGATCACCTCGCCAGATGCAGGATGGATTCGGTAGATGACGTGGTCATTTGTGTCGGCGTTCCAGAGGGCTTCGCCATCCCACGCAAGCCCGTGTGCTCGCCCCCCTGGTGTTGGCAATTCGGTAAGGATTTCACCTGTTTCTGGACACTGTTTGATAAACCGACTCGTGTTCATGTCAACGCTCCAGAGGTGTTCACCGTCCCATGCCAGACCGTGTGGGCCCTCCGCTGGTGATGAAAAGGTCGTGACAACTTCCAACTTTGGGACTGTGAGTTTGTAAAATGTCTGTTGCCAAATACTGTTATACCAGAGATGCTCGTCGGCCCATTCTATACCGGCACCACCGGGAAACGCGGGAGTAAGCGTTAGTTCAACTTCACCAGTTTCAGAGTTGATTTTGTGGATCGGACCAACACCTTCGACGCTCCAAAGTGATGTTCCATCCCATGCAAGTCCATTTGTGCCAGCACCTGGTGCTGAAAGTTGGCGTTCATTTGCTGCTTCACGCATCGTTTTTATTTCTCCTTGATAAGTACTCTATGTCCGAGAGCGCGTCTTGAATTTCATCGACAACTTCTTGTTCCGTTTCAACAGCGAGTTGCGTCTGTAGTATGCGCTCGACGGCAGTGCCGCCTATCTGTCCGAGTGCCCATGCGGCATGGCTTCGCACCAGCGATTCATCATCGGTTAACGCTTTTTTTAGTGCGGGAACGGCACGCTGCTCTCTCCAATTGCCGATAGCGACAACGACATTCCGTAAGAACCCGCGGCGTTTGGCGCGTTTGATCGGACTCCCTTTGAATCTTCGACTGAACTCCTGCTGCGTCATACTGATAAGTGATAGCAAAGTCGGTGCGAAGTTTCCGGCACGCGGTTGGAACGCCGGCTCGTTCGTTGGCACTGCTTTGCTATTCCATGGGCAGACCTCCTGACAAATGTCGCATCCATAGATTAGGTTCCCCATTTTGGATCGGAGTGCCCTCGGAATACGCTCCTTGAGTTCAATTGTCAAATAGGAGATACAGCGTCGGGAATCCAAGAGATTCGGTTCAACAATTGCGTCCGTAGGACACGCTTCGATGCAGCGTGTACAAGTCCCGCAGCTCCCACGGAGCGGCGGTATGTCTGATGCCAAGGCGACACTGACGAGCACCTCTGCAAGGAAGTACCAGGACCCCGAACGCCAATGAATGAGGTTGGTGTTTTTTCCGATCCAACCGATCCCCGCTTTTTGGGCGTATTCTCTTTCTATAATCGGTGCAGTATCAACGCAAACGCGTGTCTGTAATTCGATCTCAGCGGACTGCTTAATAAAATCGACGAGTTCTGAGAGTCGTTGTCGGATGATGTCATGGTAATCGTCGCCCCACGCGTATCTCGAAATCTGTCCGCGCGCGGGGTCTTCGGCGAGTGCTTTCGGCGGGTCAAGCGTATAGTAATTCATCGCGAGACTGATAACAGATTTCGCCTCTGCTAGAAGTTGACGGACATCCGTCTTGAGCGGAAGATGTCTTTCGAGATACCCCATCTTTCCTGCATACCCGTTTTCTATCCACTGCCGGTAACGCCCAATCGTTTCACTCTCCGCTGCGGGGGTAATTCCGATGAGCTCAAATCCGAGTTTGTGTGCACGCGCTTGAATTTGTTGTGTTAATGTTGACATTAGGAAGCCCCGCGCGGATAGGATCCGATAACATTGACGTTCCGACACAATTCTTCGAGCTGCTCAAGTGCCACTATGACCCGTTCGTCAGCAATATGGCCATTCATTTCAGCAAAGAAGACATACTCCCAAGGTTCGGCTCGAGATGGAAGAGATTCAATATAACTCAGATTTAACCCCGCTTCTTGTAAAATACCGAGGGCTTGGTGGAGCGCGCCAACCTTGTCTCGAACTGAAAAAAAGAGGGAAGTCCGGTCATGGCCACTGGGGTCCGCCATCTGGCTACCGATGACAAAGAATCGAGTTGTGTTATTCGGTTCATCCATAATGGTGTTTGCAACAATGGGAATCTCATAAAGCTCGCTTGCAAGTTCGCTGGCGATGGCTGCTGCTGAGGGTTCTTCGGCGGCTCTTTGCGCTGCTTCGGACGTACTAACAACTTCTATCTGTTCAACGCTACTGAGATGGCGGTTTAGCCATGCCCTGCATTGCGCAAAGGGTTGTGGATGCGAATAGATACGTTGGATCCCTGTTATGGGAGACTTTGACAACAAGTGATGTTTTATCGGCTGGAATGTCTCTGCACAAATCCACAGTGGCGTGTGTTGGAAACGTTCTAAAACGTCGCGAACCGTACCATGCACAGAATTTTCGATAGCGACCACCCCATAATCTGCCCTACCAGATTCAACTTCAGTAAAGATATCGACCTGTGGATGTACGGGTATGAACTCCGTTGACGCGCCGAAATGATGTCGAGCCGCCAAGTGTCCGAAACTGCCAACGGGACCGAGGAAGGCGACGCGCTCTGGTTCCTGCAAAGAACGAGACGCAGATAATATCTCGGTCCAGACCGCTTCAAGCGCAGCTTCCGGGAACTTACCGGCATTCTGTGCCATCAAGCGCGCGATGACTTGCTTCTGCCGGTGTGGGACATAAACCTGGGCAATGCCTGTCTCTGATTTCACCGTACCGACCTTCTTGGAAATCTCCGCCCGTTTCTGTAGCAGTGCCAAAATCTTGTCATCAATCTCGTTAATCTGGTCGCGGTACTCACTTAATTCCAATTTTTTAAATTTCCCTTGCGGTTCGTTTAGGATAGGTGGAATAGTTATCAGTCTTGACGAAGAACTCGCGCCTTCGCAAAAGTATCAGTAGACGGGTGCCTAGTCAAAATTATTAGTTACCAGTAGAAGAGATTTCTGTGATTTCCACAACATCCGCTTTAACTGAGAACTGAGAACCGATAACTATTTTTCCACCTTCACAAGTTTACCGCTAAGAATTCAATTTCTTCATAGCGGCAATCATCTCATCATCTGAGGGGTTGTCTTTCACCATTTCTACAAACGCCTCAGCACTTAACTTATGTTCCTCCAGGAACATTTTGTCCTGCGGTCACGGGTAGATATACTCGCCGATGATACCTTGTAATTGTGCATTGGCTTTATCGCTGATTCTGGCTAACCACGGGATTCCCCCAATAATCATATCCCTATGGCGTGGTTTCCAATCGAGAGCCATCTGTTTCACCTCCTTTAATAGTTGTCTATGATCGGTTTTGACCAAGAACTCGTGCCTTCGCAAAAGTATTGGTCAAGGTTAAGACTTTTTGATAGCGACCACAGCAGACCTCTCTAACCGAGGACCGAAAACTGTAAGATTTTTTTTCGCAGAAAAAATCTTACCAGATAACCATTTATTTTGTATTTCCGTCAGGTTGCTGCAAGGTTTCTCCTAAAAGTTTCAAGAAGCGTCCGTATTCTGCCCAATCACCGGCGCGGCGTGCGTCTTGCGCCTGATTGAAATAGCGGTTTGCTTGCCTAAAGAGTTCTGGGTATGAGATCTGACTTGTGTCAGGATCGGTTGTCGTTTCAACGGTTGCCGCAATTGTCGTCGCGGTTTGCCTGCCTGTTCCCGGTCCGAACATGTTTCGGAGTGCGTCCTCAAGGGTTTCACCCCAAACGACTTCGTTTTCATATCCAATGACGACTCGTCGCAATTCCGGAATAGCAGTTTTCTCATCTTCAGATTGGATGTAGATCGGTTCCACATAGAGCAGTGAGTTGTTCATCGGAAGGATCAACAAGTTTCCGCGTAGCACACGGGACCCCTGCGTATTCCAGAGGCTAATCTGTTGCGAAATCTCCGGTTCTTGGCTAATAAAGTTTTCCACCTGCATCGGGCCTGCGATCTGCTTCCCTTTCGGGAATCGATAAACAAGGAGCTGCCCATATCGCGGGAGATCGCATCGTGCGGCAAGCCATGCGGTGAGATTTGGTTTATTGAGCGGTGTGAACGGTAACATCAACATAAATTCAGGTTTCTCTTCGCCGGGTAATCTGATGACGACATAGTAAGGTTCAACCCGTTGACCTTCCGCTGCTGAACGTTGGACGGTCTGCTGTTGTGGTGCAAACGGACTTCTCGGCTGTTGCGGCACCGTCTGCGGCTGGGCATCCGTATTATCGTAGAGCTCTCTACCGATCTCCCATTTATCTTCACCCGCATAGAAGGTTACTGGGGCCTTCATGTGATAATCCTGATAGACCTGAGCTTGGATGAGAAACATTGCTATCGGATAGCGGATATGCGCCTTAAGGTTATCCGGCATTTCTTCAAACGGTTTGAAGAGACCCGGGAAAATCCTTCTATAACACTCGGCGATCGGATCCTGTTCTCGTTCCATAATGTAAAAATCGACGGTGCCGTCGTAAGCATCAACAATCGCTCGCCACGCAGCGTCACGCTCAGCAGCAGTGACGGTCACTCTGCCGTCTCGCATTCGCAGCCTCGGTCGCTGCGCTCAGCGGCGAGCCCAAGCCAAACATCTCGCCATACGCCTTGAAAGTCTCCGCGCCAGCGTTCAACGTGGCGAGCAGCGGCTCGGGTTGCGGGCAACCCGTGAGACCTTATGGTGAGCCTCAACGCACCCGCATACACGTCTCGGGAATGATCCGCACGAGCGGTCCTCGGCTTCACCGAGCACAGCGATACAGACGAGCGACGCGAGTTTGTGGCTCGGTGACCGGATCGTTCACGGC
>RKRO01000435.1 GCA_007571355.1 Candidatus Poribacteria bacterium
GAGGCTTTTCTACCGCCAGGGTTTTCGCTTAACGGCGAACCCGTCGTATCCGTGTCCGGCGGCTATATGAAAGAAATCGAGTGGTTGGCAGGCCGCGGTTACAATACGCTTGGTGTTAGTTTTCCGGCGGCTTTCAACGGTGAAGTAGACCGAGCGACAGGATCGTTCTTGACGGTGCTGTGGGAAAATCTGACAGACCCAATTTTGACAGGACGCGAGGAATTAGGGTTCTCCAAAATCTATTGTGAGCTGCCGGAACCGTTAACTTTCAACGGTGAGACACACTGCACCGCCAGTTGGCTCGGTTTTAAGTTTATGGACATGCACGTGAAAGCGACAGAACAGGTACAGATACAACCCCCATCCGCTCCTCGAAGACAGCCAAACGGTGAGGAACCGCTCACCGGGACACTCCACTATAAATATATGCCAAGAACCGGAGAATGGGGGACTGCCGACATCGCCTACGCTGTGCTAACGCCTGCAAGCGCACCGAACCGAGTCGTGCAAGAACACTGGCGTGGTGAAGGTACCGTACAATTCCACAAAGCCCGTTGGGAAGACTTGCCGACGCAATACAACATCGTCAACGCTTTTCATGAGCTCGAAGTCAAGGAATGGCGTGGCGCGTCTATCGTCAAAACCGTCGGCGGAAAAGACCTGAGCGACCAGCGGATTCTGCGTTAATTTTTAGTCCATCACGGAGCCGCCTGAGACAGTGATGGAAACCCCTGTCAGGTAAGCGGCTTCGTCTGAGGCGAGGAACGCTGCCATCTTGGCAATATCCGCCCCCTCGGCGAGCCGCCCAAAAGGGACATTTGCTTCGGATTGACGTGTGTATGCCGAGAGTTGTTCATCAGGAGAAAGATTATCAGGCATGAGCACAGATGCCAGGTGTGTGACGCGTTCTGTATCCACAAGTCCAGGACAAATCGCATTAACATTGACTCGATAAGGGGCGAGCTCCTGTGCAAGGCACTGCGTGAAACCGATCACGGCAAATTTTGAGGCACTGTATGCGGCAAAGCGCGCCGACCCCCGTTTCCCGGTAACGGAGGACATATTGATAATTTTGCCTCCGGTTCCCTGTGCGATAAGATGGCGCGCCACCGCTCGGGAACAGAGGAATACGCCTTTCACATTGACGCGCTGTACGCTGTCCCAATCTTCTTCAGCCAGATCCACGACATGCACGCGATCCTTACCGGCTTTCGTTCCAGCGTTGTTGATGAGAATGTCAATTTTCCCGAAATACGCGACGGTTTTGTCAACCATCTCGCCGACCTGCTTTGCATCCGAAACATCCGCGACAACACTGATCGCGCGTCGACCCATCGCTTCAATTTCACGCACCACATCGGGTAATCCTTGCCATTCTGCTTGATCTGCAGCGTAGGGATGCTCGGCAATGTCGTTGACAGCGACATCTGCTCCTTCTTTTGCCAAACGGGTTGCAATGGCACGTCCGATGCCGTTTTTGCCTCCCGCGCCCGTCACCAAAGCGACTTTTCCATTTAAGTTGTACATGAATATATAACTCCTGTGAATTGAATAGTGCAGAGTATAACAGATTTTCAAGGAGATGTCAAATTGGCAAGTCAGGGACCTTAGACACTCCAGGGCGATTTAGTTTTAAGGTTTTTGCATCATTTATTGGGAAATTCGGGAATCAGAGTTTTGATTTAACGCGGATCTGTGGATCCCAAAAATCCAAAATTTCTGAGAACTAAATGGCCCTGTTAGACACTCCAAAAACCTTTGATTTTTCGTGGAATCTATGATATACTTTAGTAATACACTACCTGCCTTGTACACTAACAACATGAATCGGAGAAAACAATGAGGAAAGAAGTTTCAACGACGGATATAGATCAGAAACATGTTGAATTGTGCGACGGGGTCTACCGAAGCGGAGACCGGCTGATAATCAAAAGTGCCAACACACCACTTGCCGTTATCGTTCCAATCGAAGCATATCAAAAGATGCTTCAACAGAGAGAGCAAGTTTTCTCAGTATTGGACAGAATATGGGAAAAAGTGCCAGGCGTGAGTGAAGAAGAAGCCCAAGACGATATTGAACAGGCAATTGCTGCGGCACGCGCAGAGAAAATACGAAAAAGGAGTCAGTTGTTTTCCTGATGCGTATCGTTCTGGACACCAACCAGCATATCAGTGCGATTATCCGACCTAACGGGCATCCAGCTCAAATCGTGAAATTTTGGCGTGTCGGTCTAATTGAGATAGCAATATCTCCCTTCATATTGGAGGAGTTTGAAGGAGTTGTACATCGCCCACGTATTCAACAAAAAAACAACTTATCAGATGCTGATATCGCTGAATATCTTGAGTTACTCAGAACGTCTGCGGTTCTAGTACCTGGAGCAATTACCGTTCATGCTGTCCCTGACGATCCTGATGATAACATTATTATTGCCTGTGCCATAGAGGCGGAAGTTGATATGATTATCAGTGGAGATCAACACCTGCTTTCGCTTGGTTCATATCAAGGGATTCCAATTGTCAAGGCATTAGATTTTCTGAGAAGCTATATTCTACCCCACTGAATCAGCCCACCTTGCAGTCTTTCAGATTGTATGCTTGCCTACGTATTTGAGTTGCTTGCCTCCGACGTATATTCGTAAGAATACTCTCTACGTCCTCTAACACTCAACTGCCGAATGATTTAGGAGAAATACAAGTGAGAATTAAAGAAGAATTGAAGGAGTCCGGTGATTTTTGGCTGCCCGCCGCACCTGACCAAAAAGTGTCTGGAACGCTCTCAATATCAGATGGAGGTGTAATTAAACTAGAACTTTTTGGCGTATTGGGTACATTCAATGACAATTCACGACAAATAGAAAGAATAGTTGGACATGTTGAAAAAATGGGATTTGTTACGCTTGATGACTGCTATTGTAAAAGTATGTGGTCTAGTGT
>RKRO01000371.1 GCA_007571355.1 Candidatus Poribacteria bacterium
GAGGCACTCAAACGCGCACAAATGGATTTCCTCGTCCAAACCTCCGTAACGCAGTGGAATTACAACGAAATCCCGAAAATCGTTGAATTCGCCTATCAACTCGGTGCCAAGGTGCTGAACCTCTATTTTCTCGTCCGAACTGGCAGAGGCAAGACAGTGATGGACCTGACACCTACGCAATATGAAAAAATGCTTGAGACGATGTTCGAGTTACAGGCAGCCTATACCGGAAAGATGCTCATCGCTGCGAAATGTGCACCACACTACAAACGTGTTATCTATGGACAGCAATCTGACTCCGCTTTCCTTCAAGGGTATCCGAGCGGTACCTGTCCGTGCGGTATCTACTACTGCCGTATTACACCGGAGGGTGAACTCACACCGTGTCCGTATCTACCCGTTAGCGTCGGAAACCTCAAGGACGAAAGTTTCGTTAAACTCTGGAATGAATCGAAGACTTTTCAGGACTTGCGCAACCGGGATCTGCTTGAAGGGAAGTGCGGAGCATGTGAATACAAAGAGGTGTGTGGCGGCTGTCGGGCGCGTGCCTATGCCACCACGGGTAACTACCTCGCTGAAGATGCTTCGTGTGAATATAAGCCAGGGGCCGCACCTGTTAATGGAAACAGCACACACCGCGGCACACCACCTGTACAGATTGAGAAAAGGATCGCTTTCGCAACGGAAGCCGATTACGATTTGCAGTGGAGTGAGGCCGCAGAAAAGCGACTAAAACGGGTGCCGTCATTTGCACGCGGTATGGTGGTTAAAAGCGTAGAAAAATACGCACGCGAACACGGCTATCGGGAGGTTACTCCGGAACTCATGCAAGCCGTCAAAAAACGATTCGATGAAACCGGGATTCCATCTTTCCGACCGAAACGCTAATGCAAAGTAGGAGGCACACACCGTTGTGCCGTAGCAGTATAGAATGCAAAGTAGGAGGCACGCTCCGCCGTGCCGTAGCAACAACCCTATGGGAAACTTGTATGTTAACAACGAAACAAATTACATTTTTTCAAGAACACGGATACCTTATTCTTAAAAACCTCATCGATTCGGAGGTAATTGAGGCATGGCGGACACAGGTATGGGATCATTTTAATTCCAACTTTGAAACGCCGGAGACCTGGCCCAACGACTATGAAATTCCGGGATTCAGGTTCTCACCAGTGTTTGGACACCTACCTGTGATGCAACAGATTAGCACCCAACTCGGTGATGAACAATTTTTTACAGGCGGGGGCGGTTCACCGATCATCAAATGGCCCAACCCCGAAGAAGCGTGGGAAATGCCCAAAGATGGACACATTGACGCGTATGGTGCCGTTGCTGGCTGGAGTCCTTTTATGTTCGGCGCAACAACCTATCTCTACGATGCTGAACCCAAGGGCGGTGCTTTCATCTTTTGGCCCCGAAGCCACTATTCGACGCATAAGTACTTCCTCCAATATCCAGAGCAGATTGACGGCAGTTTCTACGATATTGAGGATTGGGGTTGGCATGTCCTCTCGGATTTATCACCAGTAGGACCCCGCGAGTTTATTGGTGCTGCGGGCGACGTTATCCTCTGGCACGCATTTCTCTGTCACACCGGCTCAGCAAATGTGAGAGATGTCCCCCGTTTTGGTCTCTTTGCACGGTATGCCCATGAAAAACAGGACAAGATTAAATACGAAATTCCAGAAGACCTCTGGAAATATTGGGCAATTTAAGAAAGGGTTATCAGTTACTAACCACTAGTCCTTTGCTAATAGAGGAAACCGAGATGCTAACAACAGAACAGATTGCATTTTTTCAGGAACATGGATACCTTATCCTTGAAAATTTTATTGATTCGGAGGTAATTGTCGGCTGGCGGGAACAGATCTGGAAGCATTTTGATTCCAGCTTAGAGACGCGGGAGACATGGCCCAATGACTATGTCGTCCAAAATTTCAGTTTTTCGCCCCTGTTCGGACAGTTGCCTGTGATGCAAGAGATTACTCGGCAACTCGGTGGTGGACAATTTGCAGGCGGTGGCGGTTCTCCGCTTGTCAAATGGCCCAACCCTGAAGAGAAATGGGCGATGCCCGGCAGCGGACATATTGATGCTTACGGTCCTGGCGGTTGGAGTCCCTTTATGCTCGGTGCGACTACCTATCTCTACGATGTTGAACCGGGGGGTGGTGCCTTCGTCTTTTGGCCCGGCAGCCACTACTCAACGCACAAATACTTCCTTCAATATCCAGAGCAGATTGATGGCAGTTTCTACGACATCAAAGACTGGGGGTGGCATGTGCTTTCGGATTTATCGCCAGAGGGGCCACGTGAGTTTACGGGTGCCGCTGGCGATGTTGTCCTCTGGCACGCGTTTTTGTGCCATACCGGTTCAGCGAACATCAGAGAAATCCCGCGTTTCGGGATCTTTGCGCGCTACTCCCATCAAAAACGGGAGGCGATTAAATACGAAATTCCAGAAAACCTTTGGAAATATTGGGCAATTTAAGGAGAAAATATGAGCGAACAGAATAAGGCAAACGAACGGATTACAGATGTAGAAGAACGCTTGACGCGCGTCGAGAATCTACTCGTCAGTATCAACGAAAAGTTAGAACAGCGTTCTGATGTCAGTCAAATGGATACCGGGAAAGCAGACGGCCTTAAACAGTGGGTAACTGATTACGTCTCAATGCGGTTGCAACAACTCGTACCGGAGACATGTGACCACCCCGATGAAGTCGCACTTCAGGACGGTCCTTATCTTGACAACACCACGGTGCCTTGTACCGAGGAGGTCGAACACCGGGTTAAACGGATACCGATCCCCTTTGTCCGTGAAATGGTCGTCCAGCGCGTCGCTGAGAATGCACGGGAAGCTGGGGTGGAGCGTGTGGATATCGATTTCTTTGAGAAAGCTGCAACATTTTGACAATGTAAAGCCACAGAGGAGTTCCCTCTGCCGAATTTTGATTGGAAGGACTTCTTAAAGGCACCGTTGTAACCATGGACTGGGTTTTTAATACTTTCTCAGAATATCTGGAGAACGACTTTAAAAAGCGGGTCGGGAATCCGAACCCGACCGTCGCCGACCTTTGGCAAGCCTTTCAACTTCTTTTTCCTGCAACCTCAGCACAACTTCTCGTGCAGGAGCCTGTAGGCAATACAGTACGCTTTAAACCGCTGGCATTCTATCACGCGGACGAAATGGGTCCGTTGATTGAAGCACCAATGGAATATCTCAAACACAATTTCGGAGGCGGCAAGTTCAAAATTAATTTCTATCACGGTATGCAATTCATCGCTACGATTAATTTCAAGCCAGAGGGGCCTGAAATCTGGCGTGAACTCCCAGAAATGGAAACCAACCCTACGCTCGACGAAACTGAAACTTAAAGGAGTAGGCACGCGCTGTCGTGCTGTAACCGAGGAGAAAAAATGGATCGACAACAGGAATTTGGAGAATGCCCGTCGTGTGGGAACGCGAATCTCCGGCGGTTGGATGGAAATTCATGGTTCTGCTTGGATTGCGACTGGGACAACCTTACAGTTATACCGACAGGTAATGACGAGCTCCTTGCATCCCTGCGGCACGGAGACATCCATGCACGACGGATCGCCGCACAAGCACTTATCAATATCGGGGATACTGACCGGCACCTCGCCACCTTGACAGATACGACAACATTGTTAGAGGCGTTGGATGATGAAGATGCCGATGTACGCTACTTTGTCGCAGTCGCGCTCGGCAAACTCAAAGCCAGCCTCAGCCTTGGGAAACTGAAGCAACTTGCGAAAGATGATGCCTCCGCACTCGTCCGAGAAGGGGCTAAAACGGCGGTTGAACAGATAGAATCGCGGAAGTTATCTTAGGGGCTATTCGTTATCAGCAGTCAGTTGCAGCCTTGGGTCAGAATCGTTAAGTGCGACTAACGGGCGCGCGAGATATACAGGGCGGAGCGTTTTGGACACATCTCCCCTAACCGAACTGCAAGGAAATTTAAAAACATGGAAAAAATTCGACTTGGTTATATCGGCTGCGGGTTCATGGCACAAAAAGTCCATATCCCCAATTTCATGAGTGTTCCTGACTGTGAGCTCATCGGACTCGCAGAGGTCCGTTCTGAGCTTGGCAAAACAGTCCAAACCCGTTTCGGTATCCCTCGGCTTTACCGAGACCACGCGGAACTCGCACAGAACGTTGAGATCGAAGCCGTTGCGGTTTCCGCTGACTTCGCCTTACAAGGTGAGATCGCTAAGGATCTGCTTTCAGCAGGTAAACATGTTTTCATGGAGAAACCGATGGCTGTCTCCACTGAACAGGCGGAGGCAATCGTTGAAGCCTCACAGAAGTCCGGTAAGAAGTTGATGGTCGGTTACATGAAGCGCTACGATGCCGGAAACGAGATTGTCAAGGAGAGGGTCGCGCAATTCCGAGAGACCGGTGAACTCGGACGTTTGACCTATGCCAGAAATCACGGCTTTGGCGGCGATTGGGTCTGTAATCTGGATACCCCCATGGACAGCACGGACGAACCGAGACCGAGTGCACCTGTCAGAACCCCCGAATGGATACCTGAGCCATACCGAGGCTCCTATCTCGGATACCTTCAGCAGTATACACACAATATCAACTTAATGCGCTGGTTCCTTGATGCGGGCGACAAAGTTACCATCAAAGCCGTCGATTTAGACGCGAACGGATACACCGGTGTTGTGATCTTTGATATGGACGGTATCCGTGTGACGCTCGAAACTGGACACGTTTCACACTATCGTTGGGATGAGCATAGCCAAATCTACTTCGAGAACGGTTGGGTTCATACGTGGGCACCGCCGTTGCTCTTGAAAAACACACCGGCAGAGGTCGAAATCTATCGCGCTGGCGACGAACAGGAGATTACTCGCCCGATTCCGAGACCGAGTTGGACATGGGCATATCGCAGGGAGGCAGAATACTTCGTCGCGAACGTCCGCAATGATGAACCGTTCCGTTCTTCAGCCGAAGATACACTCACCGATGTCAGACTCTTTGAAGACATCTACCGAATCTTTATCGAACAGCAAGGATAATTATCAGCCTTGAAATTGGGGGCTCGGACGTGTTATCCTATAAGTAACCCAAGGGGCTCCCAGCGGATTTTGGACAGTGTAGCACAACTTTTCGGACACTTTCTTCACCCCGTAGCGGTGCTATCTATGATTCTAAACAAGTGGCAGCTTGTGTTATTTAGGAGGAATATATGCCGATTCAGTGGAGAGATCACATTGTTAGCACACCGGATATATTACGCGGTAAACCGCGTATTAAAGGAACAAGAATTCCTGTAAGCCTTCTCCTTGGATATTTGGCAGCCGGTTATACGACAGATGAAATCATTGCCGAATTCCCTGATCTCAAAACAATGCAGATTCAAGCCTGTCTTGATTATGCGCGTGAATTAGCAGAAGAGGAAGTCGCTTAATGGGATTGCGGTTTTTGGCAGATCAATGTGTTCCCGCTGTTGTTATTGAGAAACTTCGTGATGTCGGCTATGAAATTGGGTATCTCAGGGATCATCTTCCAATTGAATCACCGGATACGGTTGTCATCGCAAAGGCACAAGAGTTAAGAGCAATTCTTATCTCTATGAACGGTGATTTTACCCACATATTCAACTATCCACCGGCTAACTATCATGGCATTATAGCACTTCAGGTGAGAAACCATCCTGAAGTTTTACCACAAATTGTATCGCGTTTGACAGATTACCTTTCAGTTAACCCCGACGTAGCGCATTATAAGGGTAAGTTCTTCTTGGTGGAAGTCCATCGAATCCGAATTCGTCAATGAGCAAGGTGAATGCCAAACCGAATTGATGTTCGGTTTAGTCTAATGAAACATTGAGTCCCGACCCGTAAATTCTCGGTATGAGTGTTACTTTCGTATCAGAACCTCTGTGCCGTTGATGTCTATGGCAGGCTCGTAATTTTCTTGTAAATATGCCGCAATCAACGGATGCCGTTCCTCAACGGGAATACCATCAACAGCATCAAACCAGCCCCCCGTCTTAAAGAGCACCAAGCGCGTTTTGTCCCGTTCAAGTGCCGCAATCACCTCTTGCTGCATTGAAGGTGTCGATGCATACGATACTTGATGGAATCGCGTGATACTCGGTCGATTCGCAAAGAAATAATAAGCCCCCTGACTCGTAAAGTCGAATATTTTTTCGTTCGGCTCAGTATTTTCTTGGATATAGGCGACCACTTTTTGAATATGTTGAACCTGGGTATCTGGTATATCTACCGCGCCTGCGCGTGCTAATTCCGCCGGCACAACGTTTTGTTTAAACGGATTCTGCTGCAACCGTTGCCATTTCTGATTAAAACCCGCCAACGGGTGGTGTACCTCTCCAACATACCAACAAAATATGACCGTCGGAATGAGGATCCATGTTGCCTTCAATGTCGCATGCCAAGCAGTTTTGCCTTTTAGCGATGATAAACCGACGCGGAACATGTTAAGAATACCCCCTTCTAACGGAAGTAAGCAGAGCAACCATAAGAAAGTCGCACCGAATGTCAGATGTCCGCCATCTGAGCGTCCCAAAGCCGTCCGGAAAAAGGCAACACCGCCGAGGAGTAAGAGCAGCAGTTTCATCGTGTTGGTGGAGTGAGTGCCGCATAACCCGCGATAGGTTAGGTAACCCGCAACAATCAGAAAGATGCAGATGGGGAGATACCACCGAAATCCTTCGCTGAAGATAAAGGCAGCCCATCCATCCGACGACAATAGCGTAAGTGTTTTTGATAACGATGGAAAAGCGAGTCCCCACGTTGCAAGTTGATAGCGACACTGGATGTAGGAATTCCAGATCGCATCGTCCAAAGCACCGTGGGATAGGAAATATAACCCCACCGACAGGAACCCTAACAGCACACCGCAGCTATAACTGATGATCGGAAATAATCGTTTCTGCCCACCCGTTTCTGGCACTTGTTCGTTTTGTGCGCCAATCCTATTTTGGAGCAAGGCGTGTATAAGCAGAAACAGTCCGATTGCACCCAATGAGTATAGCCCGATTTCAGTGCTATACCAGAAAGCGAAACTCGTGAAAATCCCGCCGCAGAGGAGTTTCCACGAAAGGACACTGCGCTTTGACCTACTTTGCGAAAGCGTCAGAAAATTTGCAACGAAGGCGAAACTGATTAAGCCGAGGCTATGCCGTGCCGATACAGAGAACGCTGTCCCAGAAGCGATAAGCATACATAAGAAGGCCGTCAGGAATCTGCCCCGAAAAACCTGTAAACCGAGCAGATAGAGGGCGACATAACCGAGCGGATTTAGGATACGCTCCATTGTCCGCAAGCCGAACAGGGTTGGCTCGAAGATTTGACCACCGACCCACGCCAAATAGGCGTTTTGGAAGAGACCGTGCTGGACATAGACATCCCGAAACGGGATCCCCCCGCGCAGCATCTCATTAAGCGGTGCAAGTCGCTCACCTTCATGGAATAGGTCTATATTGCCGTGGATATTTCCAGAATAGGTTAGGAGATAGATAAAAATGGGAAAGAGAATGTACTCGAGTCCAATACGCCCCAATTTTAGGAGTCTGTGATCATCGAAAGCAGTTTTGTCGCTCTCTGCGTCAATGGGATTTGCTGCGTTTTCGGCCTCGCTCGTGTCGTCTAAAACATTTGAATTCCACAGAGCAGGGAAGTACTGTTGATACAGCAGCCCTAACTTCAGCAGCACCGACAAAACAATCGGCAAGGCTAAACCTATCAGAGCCTTCTGACCGATAGAGTAGACCTGTAGCCAACAGAGCCCTAACGGTATAGATGCCAACGCATTCGCTTTAAGCACACGTGCGATCGGTTGTGCGGTTCGTTTGGCACACCAATGCGAGTAGGTCCACCATCCCAACCAATATAGCCATATTGTTATCAGGATACCGAGGAGTGCCAGCAGATAGTAGAAGTATTCCTGTTGTTTCGGATACGCGTTCTCACTAAGCCAACCGACGACACCGGCGTTTGAATGGTATTCAAACGCAACGGACTTTTGGAGGGTCATCCCTATCGCGATGGCGAGGGATGCGGCGGAGAAGGTGAGAAGTCCAACGTAGGGTCTGAGTGCAGGTGCCTTGACAACGCGGATGTCCGGCATAAATTGCGCAAGATAGACTCGCCAACGTTGCATGGTTCTTGCCTCTATAGCGCGCAACTTATTGCGCGCTTTGATAGCACAATTTGAAAAACGAAGAAAACCAAACGACCGTGTTAGGTTTTCACAAGAGGTCCCTCAACCTCAGCGAAATCTTTCGACGTTTCGTCCCACGCGAAAGCCTTCACAGCACGGATCTCAGCTCCGTAGACAGAGATAACCAGGTAGGTCGTACCCGGATAGGTGGGTTCATCCCACATCATCGCGTCTGCTTTGTCCTTTTCCGAAAAATATGCTTCGTGGTTCGGATGTGAATGGTAAAACGCCTTAAGCTGCTGGGTTTCAGATGCCTTGGTAACCGCGAATAAATCGTCAGGGTGGATCACATAAGCGGTGCGAGCATCGCGAGGATATGTGTCTGGATCTTCCCGATGCAGTTTGTTCTGGACGTTCCGGCACTTCCAGACAGACTCTTGAACCCCATCACTCAAGATGGCACCACAACATTCATCGGGAAACTCCGATTTCGCGTGCTCGCAAATTTGATTGAGCGTTTCTGATTGCAAAGTTAACATTGGATAAACATTAGCAGCCAGCAGTTTAGAGTCCCCTGATAAGGGGGATTTAGGGGATTATCGTAAAGCCAATAATTATTGAAACACATCCTATCGAAACGAGGGCCCTCTGATTCCCCCCTGATAAGGGGGGAGGGGGTTGTCTTCATAAAAATGTGCATTTATTTTTGGATGTTACGATAAGACAGGCTTCCGCCAGCGATCGCCGGAATAATAGAGATTTCAGCACCATCTGTGACAGCGGTCTCTTTCCCATCGAGGAAACGGATGTCTTCATCGTTAAGATAGATGTTCACAAACCGGCGGATATTCCCGCCTTCATCACAGAGACGCTCTTTCATCCCCGGATAGCTCGCTTCGAGGTTCTCAATAATGCCTTCAATGTTGGCACCTTCTGTTTCAACTTCCGCCAAGTTCTGCGTCAAACGTCTCAGCGGTGTCGGAATACGGACGATTACAGCCATGAGATATATTTCTCCTTTTTTTAGTAACAGTCGGCTATCGGCATTGGTGGAGGGCGAAGTGGCCTCGCCCCTACGGTTCCCGAGAGCCATTAAATAGAAAAGTGTAATCCACACTCTTTGTTATTTTCTTCGGTCTCTGCGTTTTCTGATGCGGATGCCCCGTTCTGCCAACGCCACCGTCCCGCGCGTTTCGGTTCGTCCGGTCTTATCGGTGTTGTGCAGATGATACAGCCAATGGATTCATAATAGTGCCCTTGTGTATCCGTTTCAAGCAGTGGATTCACAGGAATTTCGTTTTTACGAACAAACGCCCAGACATCATCGGTTGTCCACTGGAGAAGCGGATTTGTCTTCAGCACCGGGTGCGTCGCGGATGAGATAATTTCTGCTTTTCGGAGCTGCCGCCTCACATCGGACTGATCCCGACGTAAACCGGTTATCCAGACATCTAAGGTTTCCAGCAGTCGTTGCATCGGACGGACTTTCCGGATATTACAACAGTATTCCTGTTTCGCTTTACTATCAAAAAACAGGTATTCGCCGTGTTGTGCGACCATACCTTGAATTTCTCGCGGGTCAGGTTGAACCTGTTCAATCTTAATCCCGTAGCGCGATTCCACCTGCTCAAGGAAGTTGTATGTTTCTGGGAAAAGGCGAAGCGTGTCAAGCGTACAGACCCGGAACGGCAACCCGTTTTCAGCCGCCAAGTGGATCAGAACCATCCCCGAAAGTTGACCACTTGTAACAATAGCGGCGCGTTCTTTGAACCGCTTAAAGAGTGAGAAAAGAATTTCTTGGGGCTCCGCCGTTAATAAAATTTCCTGGCAGAGCGTTTGATCGACTGCGTACTTCAATTTTATAGTGAGTCCTAAAAATAAATAGACATATCCGTAGTACAAACTGTGAGT
>RKRO01000441.1 GCA_007571355.1 Candidatus Poribacteria bacterium
GTTCTATGATGAAGCAGCATCCTCAATCTTAAAAGCAAAAGGTATTCCAACCTGAAGGCTAATCGGTTTGTCTTCTTTCATTGCTGGGTGAAAGTGGAATATCAGATGTATCAATTTGTGGCGGTATTTCGTCTTGTTTCTGTAGATTTGATGAACTCGTTTCCGGTTCAATGGTTAGGGTGATACCGTTTGAGACAAGGGGTGCCCTTCCACGCCGAGATTTGACAGGTAGGTAAATGTCCTTCTCTACATCTTTATGTCGTTCTTGGATAAACTTAATCTGTTCTTGGTAGTAATTCACCGCATCCTGCTTTGCGGCGGCTTGTAGGTTTGGATCGCTCTGAATACGTGCCAGATCCTTTTTGAGTTCAAGCACTTCGGGGTGCTCTTCGGTTATAGATTCTCGGTATACCTCTAAATCGATTGCAAGGGTTACGGTGTAAGTGCCGGGTTGTAGTTGGAAGTACTTCTGAATATCTTTCAGTGAGAGTTCCTGATTTTCGGATGCTTTGAGTTCAAATCCTTGGATGCATCGAACGGTCTTTCCGTCATTGCCGACGACGTATTTTTGGGGATTCTCTTGTGTAATTAGATGTTTCGGTTCCACGGTTTGTCCGCTCGCATCTGTCACGATTATTTGCGAAAACGCGCCTCTTGTTGCAACGCTGACAAAGGGGACGAGGAGATCGAATTTCCCGTTCTGGATGCTCAGGTTCAGAGGGATTGCTTCGTTTGCTGCATAGTTTGGCTTCGGCGTTGCAAGTTGGAGTACTGCAAGTGCTTGTGATGTTTCTGTTTCTGCAGTTGGTGCGGTTTCGTTCGGCTGTGTTTGTGTCGATGTTGTTTGCAGGCCTCCGAGACATCCAGTAAGGGTGGCAACGATTAGAAGGCAGCAAAATGGGAAGGATTTTGTTATAATTTTCAGGTTTCCAATATCGCGAAATATCATTGTTATCGCTCCTTGTGTGTTATAGCGTAATGCCTAATCCTGATCGGTCGGTTACTTCGATACATCCGTTGACTATTTTTTCTGGTGGTTTAGTGAGCTCTGCGCGCCACTCGACTTCTCCCCATGCGTATTCAAGGATCGCAAAATTTGGTACGCTCGCCATACATTGGACACTCGCGGCAGTCGCGACGGGACCGCTCGGATTGTGCGGCGTTACCATAACGTTTCGGGCGGCAGCGAGCGTAGCAATTTTCTTTAACCCCGAAATTCCGCCGACATGTTTGGCATCCGGTAAGATATAATCGACGTGTGTTTCGATTAGCAATCTATCAAAGTCGTTTAGGGTTCGTAGCCGTTCGCCTGTTGCGACCGGGATCCCAATAGAGCGACTCATGTGTGCGAAGGCATCCAGATTATTCAAGGATACTGCGTCCTCAATCCAAAAGAGGTGTAAGTCTTCTAATTCTTTTGCAACTTGGATGATAGTGCCAGGATTAAAGCGGCTATGGCAATCCACCATTAGGTCTATATTTCCGCCGATCGCTTCGCGAATTGTACGGATACGATCAATTCCTAAACAAATAGCGGGTGTTAAACTCCCACGCGAAATATTAGCAACTGAAACGTCGTCAAAGGGTGCACATTTTATGGCTGTAAAACCTTCAGCAACGGCGCGTTCGGCATTATTAGCGAATCCGGAAGGGCTGCGATCCACGGTTGCGCGGTTGATATTCGCGTAAAGGCGAATTTTTTCTCGACACTTGCCCCCTAACAGTTGATAGCTGGGTATATCTAAGGCCTTGCCAGCGAGATCGAACATCGCCTGTTCAATTCCGCTGAGGGCGGTATGATAGGTATGGCTTTCGGTATCCCGGTAGAAACGTTGGCGAAATGCCTCCAGTTGAAACGGATTCCAGCCGACGAGTGCAGGTTTGAGGGTATCAACGATATGTCGAACGCTGTCATCACCTCTACCGTGGGAAGCCTCGCCAACACCAAGGGTGCCATTATCAGCATGGATCTTGACGAAGAGCCAATTGCCCCGGTGGTTTACCTGAACGACCTCGGTCTCTATGTCTATGATTTTTAGTGTCTGCATTTGCGTATGTGATAATGTGGTGTGGCGAGACATTTATGCCTCGCCTCACAGAATCTTCGTTAGGATGCAGCTGCCCATTTCACACCTTGTGTGAGGAATTTCTGCATACCTGTGCGCTCAAAGGTACCTGGTCCGTGTCCTAAAGTCGTGTAGAAGACGCGTCCAGAACCGTAAGGCTTTACCCATGCCATAGGATGTGCTTTGCCGAACCATTCAGCGGATGCCAAGACATGAATATGCGGGTCGTGTGCGGAGATATAGATTTCGTCTTCTACATCGAAATCTTCAACGCCTTGGGTTGTCGGGTGCTCGTTATCTTCAATATGGACGGTAAAGGTTGACCCCGGTGGATGCCAATTGGCTGCCCCGCCGATAAGGTCCATGGCGCGCCCGCCGATCCACCAGGCAGTGCCATGGATACCGACTAAACCTTTGCCTTTGTTGACGAATCGGAATAACCCTTCCTCTTCAGGGGGGGCTAAGTCGGATACCCGTGAGACGGAGCCGTCCTCTTTTCGTTCGCTACGTGTGAAGCCGGTGCCAAAGACGCACGCATCGAAAGTATTCAATTCCGATGATGCTAAGATCCCTTTGTCATCGGTTAGCGTCGCTGAAATGTCGGCATCTTTGGAAAGAAAATCGTGGATAACACTTGCACTTGCATTGAAACGGTGGTTTTCACCTGATAGAACAAGGATTTTCGACATGAGAGCCTCCTTAGAAAACGGCACTGCAGCCGTCGTTCACACTGAGAAATTGAATGTAGGAATTCCATTCTGTAGCAATAGTTTAGTTGAACATCAACATTGTGTCAACCTAATTCTTGAGGATCGGATCGAAGTTTACTTTGACATTAATATTGCATCGTGATCCAAT
>RKRO01000153.1 GCA_007571355.1 Candidatus Poribacteria bacterium
GTTGTGAGTCACTAATAGAGCTCCGTCATCCATTCGCCATCGTGTGCTGGATTATAGATAAGTCCCTTCTTTATGTCCAAGCAAAGGTCAAGGTCTTCTAAGAGTATATGCCCGATGAGGACAGGCGTGCTTTCAGGTACACCCAGTACGGTGGTGATGCCCTCACGTTCCAAGAGCCTAAATTGGACAGGGGAATAAATCCACAGTTCAGTAAGTCCATTGACTGTCCTAACTTGTTCACTTCGGAAGGGCGTTAAGCCGAGTGCCTCAATAAGGGGTGGCGGTAAGCCGAGTCGTGTCGAGCCGGTATCAACGAGCGCATCTTCGACGATAATTCGCCGCACGTCTTCAGCGTTCATAATGCCTGCAGTCGCTAAAACGAGTTCATCGTTGTTTGCGAGTTCGATTCTTGCAGTATGTCTCATTTTCTTCAATCCTCCTTATGCGTTTGACTCTATTTTAACATCTTTTCCCGGAGTTTGTCAAAGAGAGCGTTGCAAAATCGGGGTTGAAAACCCCGCCCACAACAGGGGAGGAATGCCTAATGCCAAAACCTTACATACATCTGCTCACATTTTAGTTGCGTTGTCCTGCTTATTGTGCTAAACTGATATGCACACTATCATTTTGTCAAGAAAGGCATTCATTCGTGTATAAGATTATAGCATTGCTGAAAGCGCGATACCTGTTTGCGCTTGTCCTATTTCTGATTGTGTGGGGGTGTGATTCACAGGAAAATAAACAGCCACAGCAACCCACGGAGCAACAGCCGATCCCCGCTGAAGTGATGGTCCCCGTCCCGCCGCCTCGTGCCGAAGATTGGCATACATTCATGTACGATTTAGACTTCTCTGGGATTAGCCCTGATAAAAGTCTCACACCGCCGCTGGAATTGCTGTGGAAATTCAAGACTGGTGGGCCTCTCTACGCCTCTCCAGTGATCGCCAACGGTATTTTATACATCGGTTCGACCGATGGCAAGTTGTATGCACTGGATGCGAAGCAGTGGGGGATTAAATGGGTGTTTGACGCGGGAGATGCTATCCGCTATTCCGCCACTGTGCTCGGCGATCGGGTCTACTTCAGTGCCCGGAACAATAAAATCTATGCATTGGACGCAAAAACAGGCGCGGAACTGTGGGAATTCAAGTCAAAAAATTGGATGGATGCCCCACCGATTGTTGCAGATAATAGGGTTTACGTTGGTGCGTTCCGGTCAACAATCTATGTGCTGAACGCGAGGACAGGTTCGCTTGAATCGAGACGTGAGAAGACAATCCACATACGTGGTATTGAATATGGATGTGCCAATGGGGTGTTCCGCCCTGTCTTCCCAAAGCACAACGCGAAGATGTGGCGAGGGCAGACAGCAGGGAGCGAGAGTTATCCTGTGACAGCAAATGGCACCGTCTACATTGGCGCGCGCGACGGGCAGCTGCACGCCTTTGACATGGCATCAAAAACACAGACGTGGACGTATCAACTCGGTGGTTTGGTGGAAGCTGCACCTGCGATCTCCGACGGCATCCTCTATGCTGCATCTGGCGATGGTACCGTTTATGCGTTTAGCAACGCGACAGAAGGTCCCCCGACAGAGGACACTCGGCAAATGGGTGTCGTTGTGCATGACGCTGCCCCAGTTTACGCGAATAAAGGAGGCACGGCTGTGTTGTTAAACCTCAACGATGGGGTGCACTTGCCGATTGTGCAAACTTCGGAGGGGTGGTATGAGATCGAACTCCCGAACGGGGGCCGAGGATGGATGGATAAGTTTGCTTTTGGCGAGTTTAAAGATACGGATGGCATCCTGTTCAATACCAACTTTGGACGCGCGCGTGATCCAACCGCTTCTGCCCCGCGTAGGGTGCAGTTGATTGAAGGGGGCGAGTTCCCGCGCTGGAGTCCAGACGGAAAACTTATCGCACTTTTGAAAAGGAATGATTTGGGCAGCCGGTATTGGCATGCGAATGAATTGTGGATTATGGATCGGAACGCGGGGCAAGCGCGGAAACTCTACACCGGGCATTTCTACAATCCGCATATCTCTTGGTCACTGGACAGCAGAATTTTGGCGTTTGAAGTTGACGAAGACGGAGAACGTTATATCTATACAGTGGATTGGCAGTTCGGACGGATCAAACAATTAGTTCGCGGCGAAGGCCCCGCTTGGTCGCCGACATCAAACCGTTTGGTCTTTCGAAGGCGCGACATCTCTCAAACTGAGGGAATGGATGTTATCTATCGTATTAATGGCGACGGTAGCGATTTACGGGTTATCGCGCGGGTGCCAATTGAACGTGCACCGCGCACCCATACCTATCTTCCCGCCCCGTCTTGGGCACCGGATGGTACACGCATCGCTTTCGGTGTGAACAACGCAAAATATGTCGGTGTTCGCATCCAAAATATAGATGGTGAACGCTTAAAAGAGATCCAAACACAATATCAACAGGTACATCGGCTGAACTGGTCAGCAGATGGAACACAGTTGGCTTATGTTTTGTCTGGTAGCAATCGCCCCGGTCAACAGATTGATAAGCAGTTACACATATCAGGGGCGGCACCTGCACTGACACAGAACCAGATACTAAAACACACGTCGCCGGCTTGGTCACCAACAGGGAAACAGTTAGCATACTTGGAACGAGAGGACTGTGAAGGTATCCGCTGGAAGGTCTGGGTTTATGACCTTGAGAACGGTAAGAAGATGCCTATTGCGCGCACGGCGATGAAACTGACCTCGGTTGTCTGGATGCCGGATGGTAAGCATCTCTGTTTATGGCAAACATCGGACTACTTGCGCGATAATGCGTATAAACCGGCACTAACGCAAGGCTGGATCGTGCCTGTTGATCTTCCCACTTTTGAATAGCAAGTTTTCGTTTGCAAGCTGCACTAAAAGGCCGCCTCAAATAACGCCACCATATCCGCTTCTGTACAGACTCTCGGATTGAATTTGTGGCAGTGATCAAGCATCGCATCTGCGCTAAGTTTTGGGATTTTTGCGCGGTCTAAGCCCGCTGCTCCAAGTCCTTTCGGCATATTTAATTCCGCATTAAACGTCCTAATTTTATCAATTGCGGCGTGTCCCGCTTCACGGCTATCCATGCCGCTGGTGTCTATACCTAAAGCGCGGGCGATCTCTGCGTATTTCTTTGTTGCGTATGAGAAGTTGAATTCCATGACTGGCGGGAGGAGGATAGCGTTTGCGACACCGTGCGGGATCGGGGCATCTGTGGAGAGTTGGTGTGCCAGGGAGTGGACGGCCCCGAGTCCTTTCTGGAACGAAAACGCCGCCATACATGAACCTAAGAGCATCTCACCTCGTGCGGTTACATCGCCACCGTCATGATAGACTTTCTCAATATTCGCGCTCAACATTCTGAGTGCCTGCAACGCAACGCCTTCGGCGATTGGATGGTACTTTGTCGCGACATACGCCTCGATGCCGTGTGTAATGGCATCCATCCCTGTCGCAGCGGTGAGAGCGGGCGGCATGCCGAGTGTTATCGCTGGATCAAGCAGTGCAATGTTTGACATATTGAACGGCGTAACAATCGCCCGTTTCCGCCATCGATCGGTGGTGTTGAACGATGTATCCGTAATGATCGCACCTTGTGAAACCTCGCTACCGGTGCCTGCGGTTGTTGGCACACAGATAAGTGGTGGCATATCGCCTCGGATCCGATCGATGCCACCCACATCAGCATAGTACGGTTCCAACGGTGGCGCGTGCGTCGCCAAGAGACGGATCGCTTTCGCGGCATCCATCACGCTGCCGCCACCGACAGCGATGACACTATCACACGCTTCCGAGTTGTAGACTGCTACACCGTGAGTAATGCTAACATCTGTGGGATTCGGCTCGATATCTGAATATGTAGCATGCGTCAAACCGCTTGTGTTTAAAGCGTCTATCGCTTTCGCAAGGATACCGGCATTAATCACACCTGCATCGCTTACCAAGAGTGGTTTTTTGCTTTTGAACGTTTTGACGTGTTCCGCTAAGTTTCGGATGGCCCCGTCGCCGAATTCAACTCGTGGCGGTAAAAAATAGTTTTGCATTTGTAATTACAATCTTGTGTTTTTTGTAGCATAACCTGTTAGGCTATGCGTCTCTTGTGTTTTCCCTTGTAGCATAGGAAACCGTTGGTGTATAATCTGTTAGTTTATGCTTTTCCGGTTCGATCGATTCCTAAGTTTCACTTCGCTTGAGATAACCGGGGTAAAATGAATTCGTTAAGGAAAGGTTTCCTGGCATAAAAAGCTCTTGAAATACTACCATGCCCGCGTCCCTTTGTTCTGGGTTGAATGTATACACCCATTTCGCTTTTAAGAGCAGAAAATCCTTGTGATTGTATTGTTTCTCTGACCAAATCATAATCGGCTTTTATCTGATTATATATTTCAGGATTATCTAACAAATCGAAAGTCGTGACACCATAAAAAATTGAACGTTTCTCTTGTTGACTTTCCCAAATTCTTGCACCTATGACTACTCGTTTTAATTTTGCAAGCAAATGACTGTCTTCAAAATCAGTACCTTTAACCTTATCAGGATTGATCATTGTTACCGCCATTGTCTCTTTAAACCTCACCCCTAGCCTTTTCTGGTTTTCCAATGAGGCCAGTTTTAATTCCCACGATCCAGCGTTGGGTCTTCGCGATGAATTGATTGGTATGCCCAGATGACTTTCAAGGACATGTCCAGCCCAACCCTTATTTACATTTTTCGCCTTAAACACAGTAACCCCATATTTATCGGCAAGTACTCGAAGATCCTGACCAATGATTTCTGATAATTTCTGAATCGCTTCTTGTCTTTCCACGGATGTCTCCTATTACCAATTATTTTCTGAATCATCCTCAAACAACTTACCAAACTGCTCATCAACTCTTTTTTGAGCAATTCGGTTATATTCATCTTCCTTCTCAATCATTATCCATTTCCGTTTGTGTTGCTCGGCTACAACTGCCGTAGTTCCGGTTCCAGAGAATGGATCAAGAATAAGATCACCTTCATTAGTGCCAGCTAAAATAAGCCGATTGATGACCGCTAAAGGCTTTTGCGATGGATGTTTCCCATATTTCCGTTCTGATGGTTTAGTGAGTGGAATTTCCCACATGTTTCGCATTTGCTTGTCGTTATTCATCGATTTCATCACTTCATAATTGAAAGTCCAATTTTTAGCTTTCTTACTTTCATTATTGACTGCCCAAATGATAAACTCGGTAGACTCAGTAAACATTCGACAAGTGATATTAGGTTGGGCATTCGGCTTGTACCAGACGATTTGGCTAATAATCCGTCTGTTGAACAAACTTTGAAGAATAAAACCAATTGTAAAAATGCAGTGAAAAGAACCAAAGACAAAAAAATTTCCATTTGTCTTTAGCAATCTCAAAACCTCGGTAATCCAGTCAACCGTGAACTGGAAATAGTCGTCCTGTGCAAAAATATCCCACTGTTCTTGCATCGTGACATGTGAACTAAACGCCCATCCTAACCCCTTCTTTCTGGACATATTAAATGGTGGATCTGTGATGCAACAATCAAAAACCCCATCAGGGAAAGAACGCATAATTTTTATGCAGTCCCCTGATATAATTTGATTGATCGGGAGTTCTTCGGTTGCTGCTAAAATAGTGGGTGAATATCCAATACTTCCAGAAGACGAATCGCGTGTTTCACTCTCTGCCATTTTGGGAGGTATTAGTGCTTTTTTTAATGGATGGATTCCTGTTGAAAGATACTCTATCAGTTGGGTCTTCTTCAACGATGAATATCCTTTTAACTTCCGTTTTTTGAGTTCTTCTTTTAATTCTTTGTTTGTCATTTGTTGATAGTTCATTGTGTGGGTATGTTCCTCCATTAAGTCAGACTGCCAAATGGTTATACCATTACTACAACCTAACCGATGTCTGGAAACACTTGCACAGGCTAACGGTTCCTATGCTACAACTACGCTGGCACAAACTAACAGTTTGTGCTACAAAATAATTAATGATTGAGCGAAAACTCGGCTGAATTCAATAAGACCCAATAGAGGTCTTCGTAAGCCAAGTCTTTATTACGATAGAGACTCCGTTCCATATAACGTTGGAAATAGGTTTTCTCTTGCGCAGTCGGGAGCCGTGAGAGGATGTTGAGATAGAAATACTCTACGCGATCCACCGGTTCACGCCATTTTCCTAAGACATAATTGACAAAACCGCCGTGTTCTTCGTGGCTGGCACTGTCGTTTACCATCTCACCATTAATCATCATGAGTGCTTGCGGAACGGTTCCATTGAAAGCCTCGATCTCTTCCATCTCGCCGTTATCGAGTAAGAAAAGGAACCTGTTGAGATGCTCGCGTTTTCGCCCTTCAAGGTCCCGCAGCATACCTCTCCGATCCTCGCCACCTTGCCTATTATTCGCGTTCATTTTCTCTTTCTGAAGCCGTTCAAATCCGGTTGCTTGGAGTAGCGAATAGAAGAACTGCTCAGCACTTAGCGGTTTCACATAGGCATGCGAATAATAGATCTCGTCATCTTTGTTACTCTTATTTGTTTTCGAGGTGCGCTGATACGTTTCCGAGTTAAGGATCGTCCGCATTAAATGCTGTAAATCGTAATCGTGAATGACGAAATCATAAGCCAGCCAGTCCAACAATTCCGGGTTGGTAGGCGGATTTTCTTCGCCGAATCCGTCAATAGGTTCAACGAAGGCGCGTCCCATGAAATGTTTCCAGATGCGATTGACGATTGCACGGTTAAAATAGGGGTTCGATTTATCAGTCATCCACTGTGCGAGTGCGTCGCGCTTCTTTGTGAGTGCACCTTCGTATGCCGCGCCGCCTAAGAAACGTGGGGCGACCTCTTCCTCAAGTCTTTCCACCCAAAGTGCTCGTTGCGGTTTGTCGGTAATCAGATAATTTTCCATCCGTTTTTCATTACCGATCATATCCATTCCCTGGATATATCCCTTCTGTTCGCTATCAATACCGGCGAAAAAGGAGGCGATCCCGTAGAAATCCTTTTGGCTCCAAACTTCTGTCTTATGATCGTGGCATTCGGCACACTGCATAGGTAGCCCTAAAAAGAGGCGCGAACTGTGTGAAGTGAGCACAGCAGGGGATCGCTCATAGCGCATGATGTAGTTTCCGGCACCGTTGTCTTTGAGTTCGCCGTTTGCAGTGATAAGTTCTGCCACGAACTGATTGTAGGGCATATTTTTCGTTAGGGCACCGTTGACCCAAGATGCCAATCCGATGCGGCGATCATCACCGTCACCGCGTCTACCGATTAGCCAATTCACCCACAAACCACTCCAATAGTTAAGATATGCCTCACTTCCGAGTAACTGATCAATTTTTTTCCTGCGTTTGTTTGCGGAACCGTCTTGGACGAAGTCTAAGACCTCTTCAGGTGTAGGGATTTTTCCTGTCAAATCGAGATGAACGCGACGCAAAAACTCCGTATCTCCTGACCTACCTGACGGTTGGATCCCTTCTTTTTTAAGTACGGCGTTGATGTGTCGGTCAAGGTGCTTCGTACTTGAGGAGACGTGTCGTGTCGGTGTGACTGTAACTTCCGCGCAATTCAGCGTTAAGAACGCGAGCGCGAACAGAATGAGTAAAGAACGTGTGGGTATTCCAAAAGACTTTTTCACGGCGGATGCCCTCCTTGGAGCACAATTTGGATTAGATGCGTTTTTAACAGTCTAACCTATTTTTCCGCCTGTGTCAAGGGAAACCGATGAAAAACACATATTAACCCCACCGAATACCTGTCGGAATAATGCCAACATCTTCGCCACGGCGCATCGCTTCAGCAGCATCGAGGATACTTGCCAAGTCGTGTTGGGGTTCATAGTCCAAGAGCGTCTTGATTTTACGCAAATCGAATTCAAAATAGAGCGGTTCCGGGAGTTTAACATCCACAGAATCCATCTGGTAGCGTTCACATAAGTATGGAATAACCTCTTCATGTTTGAAAATGCCATTTCCGCCGAGCGTGAATTCCTCACCGACAGCAGCATCTTTCTCAATTCCTAAAACCAACCCCTGCACGATATCTCGGACATCGGTAAAATGCTCCTTATAGGGTCGCCCGTCAAGGTTACGTTTGAGGATGAACTTTTCTTGTCCGTTCCAGAGATTTTTGACAGTCTCAGCCGTCTCTAATTCAATGGGATCGTTCCCTTTATAATTTTTATACCTATTATAGAGGGGACTGAAGACGAACTGCTTTGGGAGCCCATCTTCATTGAGGTATTCACTCGGTTCAATGACGGTTGTAAAGCGGAAAACCGTGGAAGGCACGCCGTATTGGTGGTGATAAGTCATACACAATTCTTCGCCAATCCACTTGGTAAGGAAATAGGGCATGTGATGGTATTTAGCGACCATATCTTCGGTGATAGGTGCATCGAAAAGCCTGCCTTTTTCGGTCAGTTCCCAATAAATCGCTTCCGTACATGCATAGACAAGACGATGAATGTTCGGATTGAACTCACGGATGCACTCCAAGATGTTGAGCGTTCCCATACCGTTGATCGCCAAGTATTGCCGGTTATCAAAGGGCCCGCCGAAGGCAGCGGCGATATGATAGATAGCATCCACACCTTCAACGGCTTTTTTGACATCCTCGTATTCGCGGAGATCGCCGAGGACGGTTTCAACACGTTCAGTGCCGTCCCATTTTCCGACACGATTAACATCGCCGGGATAGACGAAACTCCGGATATCGTGTCCTTTTTCCAGTAGTTTTTTGACAAGATTGGATCCGATGCGACCTGTGCCACCTGTGACTAAAATTTTCATAAATTTGCTCCTAAAAAAATCGACAAGATACAAAAGAAGGGCGACACTTTCGGTAGGTGCAGCCCTTCTTTACGGTTATCTTCGTCGAACTGTAAACGATGTTGCGTCACTCACAATGCAACGATAGCGGTCTGTTATTGGGATTTTAGTTCTGCCCACCTAACGGCTAATTTATATTTGGGTTCCACAGAAAATGCGGTGCTTACAAGCTTTATATTGTCTATAGCCCACCACCAATCATTTTGTGCATCAATGACCCCGAAACTAATGACCATCTCAGCTGCGTTTGCGGGATTGTCAATCGGGATTTCTAAGGACTCGTTTATCTGTTCGCCATCTTTGATATCTTCCTCGTCCATCTTGAGGGTAGGAATCGTAACAAGGGTGTGTGCCCCTGCGTCGATACCGACGCTCTGGAAGAATAGGATACGTTCTTCCGCGCCGCCATCGAAACTAACCGTTATTTCCGCGGTTTGCGTATCTTCTGGCCGCCAACTCGAGTCCAGTGTTAAGATGAGTGACTTTCGGGCTGCACCTTTGATGTTAATGGGTGGCGTAATTAAGTGGCCGTTCCAACGGCTAATCGCATCAGGGTTCCCGTTTCCTTCCCAATCGTCCCACTCATCAGGATCAGAAACGGCTCCGTTACCGATGCCTTTGCCATCATTGTGTACGCCTGTGAACTCGCTACGTCGTTGGTCTTCCGCTGTTCGTGTCCACCACTCAAGGTCAACAATCGCCCAGGTTCTCCACTCAGGCATCCCAAGGTCTTTGGGATTCTCGTTTGTAATTTCCCAACCCTGAGGTGGTGTACCCGACCAGACGTTGTCATCTTTAACCTGTTCCATTATGCTTGCTTTGAGCGGTACGCCTTCAAAATCTTCTTCAAACAAAACAGTATCCGCTGCCCACGCCAGTGATGTGGCGATACAAAAAGTTGCTATAAGGAGCACACGCGCGGTGACTCCGATAGTGCTGCTATTCATGATAATCCTCCTATAAGGTTCGTTCTTGATGTTTAAATTTAAAACGCTAAATTGCTGCACATAAAACTATAGAGCGTAATAACTTAGATTCATAAAATAATAACAGCAAAATGTGAGGGCAAATTGCCATTCTTTTGACTTTTTTATTCCCTAAAAAGTGACGGCGTACCCGTCAGTTCTTGGGTCGGAACCCCCGATAAGCGCGCCGGATTCGGGATGAACCATTATCATC
>RKRO01000340.1 GCA_007571355.1 Candidatus Poribacteria bacterium
CCCGCGGTCCCCCAAGCATCAATCTGACCAAGTTCAGGGTCACGTCGGTTGTGGACATGTGCCGTGACGTATTTCGGAGTCCTTTCGCGGCGACGAGTTGATCGAGTTGGTGGCTGCAGCCGGCGTGAAAGAAGAGCCCATCTACATACGCATCGGGTTGACGCGAATCGGGTCCGGTATAGAGGTTCTGTCGAATCCAGAAGCGACATTCACCCGCCAGCATTTCACCGATACCGCCCTCTTCGCGAAGCCATTCCCGCATTTTCGCAGCGGCGGGGTTCCAACGTTTGTTCTGTCCTTGAACGAGCATTAAACCAGGATTCGCTTTGTGAGCGCGAATAATATCGTGGAATTCCGCCTGTGTTGTCGCGATCGGTTTAACACAGAGCGTATGCATACCGAGGTTCAGGCTTTCCACAATTAGTTTAGCGTGAACGGTCGTTGCGGCATAGATAAGACATGCCTGTGCGTCGTGTTTCTCTTTTGCTTCGGCAATGGTCGTATAGATACGTTCTGACAAACCGTCGGGAGCACCGTGTATTGATTCCACGCCTCCTTTTGCAGCATCAAGGTTAATGTCTACGCACGCAACAGGTTCTAATCCATGTGAATTGACTTGTGCTTGCAAGCGTCCGTGTGCGAAATGTGTGCAGCCAACATGAATTGTTGGGATCGGCATTGTGTTTCTCCTTTCGCATGCTACCAAGAAGGTAGATGGAAACCGAGGCTTCGTGCCTCGGTTTTTCTCAATATCTCGGTTAATTGGGTTCAAGTGCTGAGGTCAGGAAATTTTAACGGTGGGAGGATTGATGAAATCGTGATATTTCTGTGCGACTTTTCCGACATCGGCATCGCCTGCATGAATCAGCACGCGGAACCGGAAGTGCATCTCTTCGCCCCGTTTGAGTGTATAGGAGCCGTCTTTGGCGGGATCCCTTTCAAAAGTGCCGCTGCCGAAAATATTTGTCCCCATTAACCCGTAGTTACGGACATGCCAATAGGTAGGGTAGCGTGGGTTGACAATATGATCGAACACGGCGATCCCGACCGGCGTTCCCTCAACAACGCCGGAATAATCACACCAGTTTGCACGTTTCCCCCAAGTTTCCGCCTCATTGATTCCCCCAAAAGCGTTCTCTATTTTTCCACCATCGGAAGCATTCATGGATGGATGGACGCGGATCGACAGGATACCCCCTTCTTTGGTATCGCCGAAATGAACATCGCCAGTTGAAGCGATAAAAGTGAGGTCCAAGTCGAGAAGCGCGGCATCCTCAGGGAGGTTATAGATTCGGAAGTTCTGCGTGTCTGTCATCAAAACATCACCGGATCGCGTTTCCCAATTATTTTCTGTATAAATCCTGCCGACGACGGCACCACCCTGTTTTTGTGTAAAACCTTGATGAACGACCTTCCCAGAATTACTTCCTTCACCCCAAAGGTCCACGTCATTCACCTCACCGTAGGCGACGTAGAGTGAGCGGTGATGAACGTGATCTTTAGAGATGTCGCTCGTCTCACCGCGTGTTACCTCGCGCCCCTTCGGACCGAAGACGGGAAAGAAATAGGGACGGAACTGCCCCTTAGCATAGCGGAACGTCGTAAACGGGCGATTATTGAGCGTAATAGCGATGGTTTCGGCTGCCTCATTGAATTGAACGCCTGATTCACCAGCGACGCTGCCCGCTGAAAGGATATAGGTACGCGATTCACCAGCAGCGAGTCCATCAAGTATCCAATTTAAGGCAGTCGTACCATCTTCATTCGCGTAGCACTGTGCTGCGACGACGTTGCCTGAAGCCGTATCTGTTAACGTGACAGCACAATCTTGAAGTCGGTTTACACTCGGATGGTCAATGTCAACATGCACCGGGCATCCATCTCGGTCGTGGAAACCAGCATTGACAGTAAACGTCGGTAGCTTCTGATTTTCCATAAATTTCCTTTGCTGTGTCTTTGTCTCCTTTTGGAAACTCCTATAGGCGTAATAGGTGTGATTATTTCTTCTGTAGAGTCACTTAGTTTTGGTTACGTTTTGCGCAAAGGCGCACTAAATGGCTCTACCACGCCTCTTAACTTTACTCAGAAGTGAGTGCAAGGATGCCTTCTTCTTCGCTATTGTAGCTCTCAAAGACAGTCATTAAGCGGCCGAGGATGAGGAGGTTACGGATATGTGCGCCGGCATTGACGAGAGCGGTCCGTCCGCCTTTACGAGAGACAGTCACGTTTACAGAAACAAGCGTGCCGAGTCCACTACTATCCATACGGGTAACATTTTCGAGATTAAAGATGTCCTTCGGAGATTCAAAATGCTCTTCGAGTTCTTCATTAATCTGCTCCCTAATTTCAGCATTTGCCGCACCGATCATGCGTCCGGTGGGGCGGACAACAATGACACCTTCTCTTTGGCGTATTTCTGCTAACATCTGTTTTCCTTTCATAATTTATTGGTTGCGTAATTACGGATACAAATTTACGGATTTATGGATTTAGCCCTAAAAAGATATTTTCTTACCCATTAATATAGTTAATTTCGGAAATTTTGTCAAGAATTTGTTAATTTCCTGAGAAGCATTCGGTTTTCAAGGTCTTATGCTTGCCCAATCGTGGCATAACACTTCTGCTTGCTCCAAGACAGTTTCGGCAGCTTTCTCCCGTTTGTCAGGTGGATAACCGTGTTTAAGAAGGGTCCGCTTCACCATTCTTCGTATATTGGCGCGGGCACTCTCCTTCATCGTCCAGTCAATACTCACATTTTGTCGAACGGTGTCTACAAGTTCAACGGCGATAGTTCGTAGCGTCTCATCCCCCAACACTTTGACTGCGCTATCGTTAACTTCAAGTGCGTCATAGAATGCTAATTCATCATCTGAAAGCCCTAAATCATCACCGCGTTCTTGTGCTTGACGCATCTCTCTTGCGATTTGGATGAGTTCCTCGATTACCTGTGCTGTCTCGATTGTCCGGTTCTGGTAGGTGCGAATTGAACGTTCCAACATGTCCGCAAAGGAGCGTCCCTGTACGACGTTTTTCTGTGAGCGGGTTTTAATATCATCCCCAAGCAGTCTCTCCAGAAGTTCAATCGCCACATTTTTATGGGGCAAATCTCGGACTTCGGCGAGGAATTCGTCGGAGAGAATTGAGACATCAGGTTTTTCGATTCCAGCGGCGGTAAAGATGTTAACGACCCCTTCAGAAATAATCGCTTTGGATACCAACTGCTTGATCGCCTGTTCTGTAGTCTCAGTCTGTGTTTCCTCAGCAGCTGAAGGTTTTGCTAAAACGCTTCTTACCGCTTGAAAGAAAGCGACATCGTCGTGAATTTCAGTTGTTTTTTCATCTGGGACAGCCAATGCAAACGCTTTAGAGAGCTCAGTAACCACCTTGAGCAAACGTTCTTTGCCATCCTTTTGCGCCAATATATGTTCTTGTGCTGGCGGTAGTAATCTAATTCGATCTTCAGAACTCCCAGTAACCCAAGGTGACCAATCAAATCCGTGAAACAAACCACAGCATATCTCGTATTTCTCCAACATCACGGCAACTGCTTCGGTTTTATTAAGCGTAGCATCTCCTTTTCCGCCACTTCCAGTATAATTCTGTAATGCCTGTTTTAGATGGTAAGCAAGCCCTATGTAGTCTACAATCAAACCGCCGGGTTTGTCGCGGTATACACGATTGACCCGGGCAATCGCCTGCATTAGACTGTGCCCACGCATCGGTTTGTCTACATACATAGTGTGAAGACTCGGCGCGTCGAATCCGGTTAACCACATATCACGGACGATAACAAGTTTCAGCGGATCCTTAGAATTTTTGAATCGAATTGCCATTGCCTCGCGCCGCGGCTTGTTTCGGATATGCGGCTGCCACGAAATATCATCAGAAGCAGAACCTGTCATCACAATTTTTATTACGCCATTCTTGTCGTCATTGTCGTGCCACTCTGGACGGCGTTTGACAATCGCATTGTAGATCTCAACGCAGATGCGGCGGCTCATACAGACAATCATCCCTTTGCCATCCATTGTCTCTAATCGTTCTTCAAAGTGTGCAATTATATCATCAGCGATAAGTCCGAGTCGTTTTTCTGTTCCGACCAATGCCTCAAGTTGCGCCCATTTGGTTTTGAGTCTTTCCTTCTGTATTGTCTCTTCTGCTTCCGTCACTTCCTCAAATTCTGGGTCGATGTGAGGTCTTTCGTTCTCGTCAAGTTCGATTTTGGCGAGTCGGCTTTCATAGTAAATTGGAACAGTGGCACCATCCTGAACCGCTTGTTGGATGTCGTAGATACTAATGTAATCTCCAAAAACAGCAACGGTATTGCGATCTGTTAATTCAATCGGCGTGCCGGTAAAACCGATAAAAGAGGCATTGGGGAGAGCGTCGCGTATATGGCGGGCAAATCCGTCAATAAAACCGTATTGGCTACGGTGCGCTTCGTCAGCGATCAGCACGATGTTTCGGCGATCGGACAGTTGTGGAAAACGCGTTTCCTCACCTTCAGGAAAAAATTTTTGAACCGTCGTAAAGACCACACCACCGGAGGCAACTTTTAAGAGTTCCCGCAAGTGTTTTCTGTTTTTTGCTTGTTCGGGAGTCTGTCGTAGAAGTTGGTGACATCGAGTGAATGTTCCAAACAGTTGGTCGTCCAAGTCATTTTGGTCAGTGATAACAACAAGCGTTGGATTTTTCATCTGGGGGTGTTGGATGATACTACCCGCGTAAAAAGCCATCGTCAGACTTTTGCCGGAACCTTGTGTGTGCCAGATCACACCGCACTGTTTATCTCCCTCCAGAGATGATGCTTGGACAGTCGTATCAATAGCCTTTTTTACGGCATGGAATTGGTGATAACCGGCGATTTTTTTGGCAACTGTCCCACTCTCGGTTTCTTCAAAAACAATGAAATGTTTGAGGTAACGCAGAAATCGGTGCTTTTCAAAGGCACCCTTAATCAATACTTCCAACGCTACTTCCGTTGATGGTGCCTCGTCCTCGCCTTCGATTGTCCGCCACGGCAGAAACCACTCCGTATCAGCGGTCAAAGATCCGATACGCGCCGCTAATCCATCTGAGATGACGATCGCTTCGTTGTAGGTGAATAGAACTGAAATCTCCTGTTTGTAGGTTTGGATTTGACGAAAGGCTGTTAAGACGGTGGCTTTTTCATCGGTTGGGTTCTTAAGTTCGATTACGGCTAAAGGGAGGCCGTTGATAAAGATCACAATATCCGGACGGCGTTCGCTTGTTTCTACCACTGTGAACTGGTTAACCGCCAACCAGTCGTTGTTTTCAGGGGTATCAAAATCGACGAGCCGCACGCGTTCACCGCGGATGGTACCGTCTGGCTGTCGATATTCAACCTCTATACCGTCAACCAACATCTGATGAAATGTCCGATTGTTTTGAACCAATGCGGGAGAATCTGGATGCAGCACTTTACGGATCGCCTCTTGCTGTGCATCGGAAGGTATATGTGGATTTAGGTTGGCAACAGCATCTTGTAAACGGCGCGTCAAGATGACTTCATTGTAAGCGGAACGTTCTGCATCGGGTGTGTCTGGGGCGATGTCAGGACCGTGTAAAACCGTATAGTCCAAGTTAGCAAACCACTCAAGGGCGGTTTCTTCAACATCGGATTCGTAAATCTTGTTGAGATTCATATTATTGTCCTAACCAAGTTACACCAACAATTCTTCTCCCACGCATGCTTTAAGCCCTTCAACAAACACCTGAAAACTTTTCGATCTGTTCCGACTCGGTTCCATGTGTGATGCGATATCTTGTGCCATCTCTGTTTTAAGTAGTTTGTCTGTATAGTAATTACTCCCTACCAGCAAACGTTCCAATGCTTCATACGTGCCTCCCAGGATAGCGTCAGGGTCGCGGTACCTTGCCTAATATTGGAGACTTTCTGGGATTCTTGGATAAGCTGCGCGCAAAGCCTCAACATCCCCAAAAAACCACGCCTCTAATTCCTCAATAGCCAACCGATTGACGACTTGAAAATAGCCATTTGGGGACGCATTGGATTTCGTCACGAACCTGGCTTCGTGTGCAGTTCTCTCTAATTTCTGCTTCAAGGCGCGACAATCTCTCCGATCTTCATCAATAAGGACAATGATCCGCCAATCGTCAGGTATCCATTGACGGTAACCCCTCAATCGGTCAGATAATTTATGAAGTAAATCATCTTTACCCTCAAAAATGTGAAAATAGAAACTCACGTCGTCCGAAAGAATCTTTGGCAAAATTTTACCTAATACCGCTTCAGTAGAAGGTTCCTCCAAGAGAAATTCAATGTGCACGCCCACCTCGCTTTGGACCGCCTGCATTGGTCAATGGATCACCAAATTCAAAGAACCCTTCCCTCCAGAGCTGCCCCAACTTTCCCCCTGCTTCCATAAAATGATTGATTCCCAGCATGTCCGACGCGCGTTTGCACACTGTCCATCCTTGTTCATTTCGGTACAATACCCACACCTCTTCAGCAGTGAATTCATTAACAAATTGAGGTGAATGTGTGGTCATTATAAATTGGGAGCCCATGCATGCCTTAATGCAGTCCTCCACAAAACCTGTCAGCAAGCGCGGATGTAGGTAATTCTCAGGTTCCTCAATACCTATTAACTGTGGCGGTTTTGGATCATGAAACAGCGTCAGGTACGACAGCAGCTTCAGCGTGCCATCGGAGGCGAACTTCGCCAAGATGGGGTGTTTAAACGGCGCGTCTTTAATCTTTAGCAAGCGGCGACCATCCATCATTAATTCCGTGTCAACCTTCTCTAAGCAGGGTATCCGATTTGAGAGAATAGAGATAATTTTCTCCAAGCGTTCTGGGTATCTTTCTTGTAGATACTGAATAACATTGGGCAAGTTGTTGCCTGTCATGGACAATCGCTTTTGCGGGCCATCGTTAGTTGCTTGGCGCGTGGCATCGGTAGAAAGGTCGGAAAGATACCAATCTGTAATAAAACGCCGAAGGGTACTTACGCGGGGATGTCTTGCCAACTGCCCCAACGTGCTAACAGCGAGTACCGACGGATCATGAAAGTGTTCATTGATCCGTTTGTCCGCCTCATGTGGTACTTCACCAGCGATGATAGTTCCGCGTCCTTCACGAAAATCGAGGAAACGAACCGGTTTTCCGCGACTCCCGCGCCGCCATTGCAGCCATTCCGTTTCAACAAAGGGGCCTTCCGCATTTTCATTGATGGAAAGATGATAAGTGATAATAGGTGTTCTGGGTTCCTCGCGATATTTCAACTCAAACTCAATCGGTCCGTCACTTCCGCGAGTCCTCAGCTCCTTAAGTCCCCCTCTTTTGTTCCAAGCGCGGCGCAGCCCGTCGGTAAAACATTCAGCGAGGAAAGCAAACACATCAAAAAGCGTTGATTTACCACTGCCGTTCGCGCCTAAAAAGACAGTTAGCGGTTTAAGTTGTTTCAATTCTATATTATGTAATGCGCGATAGTTTTTCACACGCAGTAATTCAATGTGCGGAACGGTCTGCTGAGGCATCTAAGTTCCCTCCAGTATCTCAGCTGCATCGTCTACACGAATTTCACCAGATAATAGTTTAGGCAATAGCGTGTCTCGGGTTTGGGCAAGTGTGTGGGATTCATTTTCGTTATTTTCAATATTTTGGTCTAAAGGAAAAACCAAACGTTCAAATGCTTCGATAATCTCATCGGGTGGTCTGAGATAGGAAAGTGTTTGGAAGTCTGTCTTATTAATTGCTCCGAAAACTGTACCTTCTGCTTCGTAGCGGGAAAAGACATTTTGCAAAAACTGCATTGTGTAGTAGGTATAAGATCTGCTCCCTGTTTTATGCCGAACCGCTGCCACACCACGACCTATACTGCACTTTTCCAAGACCATATTAATATCGCCAACAGGCGCGCGAACACTGACGAGGGTATCCCCTTTTTCAGCAAATCGTTTTGGCGCAGTACAATAGACGCGTTGAGTTGGGTACCTAAATCCAAAGTCTCTCCGACCTTGATAAAATGGCATCCCCTCTCCATCTTCATTGTACGTAGATCCAGGTGGTGATTGACCCATTGTAAGATTAAAATCTTCATCAATTGTGATAATCTGCCATCCTTCCGGAATCCTTCCCAGCGGCGAATCTTGGAATGCTGAAGAGAAAAGTGCAGCAGTTTCAGCGTCCATGCATAGCGGTGTGCATCCATCTGCCTTTGCTTTGACGGGATCAAAATCCACAAACCACGATTTGAAAATTGCGCGTGCTATTGCTTCCAGAGTTTCATTCATCTGTCGGTTGCGTTCGATTTTGTCGTCAAGTGTGCCGAGTATGTGTGCGATGCGGCGTTGTTCTTGAAGCGGCGGGAGTGGAATTTTGTATCGTGATACCCAATCCCATTTTGTCCTCGGCATTCGGGTCCCTATGGATCCTGAGTCCGCAAAGTCAACAAAAGATTGGGATGCCATGCAATAGTAGAGGAAGCCTTGATCAACTCCCTCTTTGGCGCGTGTAACCCAAATATCTGTCGAACATATACCATTGAAAGGAGCTCGAACAACTTTACGAAAATAGCATCTCAATTTTCCAAAAAGGATATCATCTTTACTGAAACGAGACTTTGTACTCGTGACATCGCTTGCTATACCTTGTCCTACAAGAGATAACGTGTTCTCTCCAATGTGCTCAAGCCCAATGTAAGGGGTATCGGCCAAACCAGTTGGCGAAACGGACTCACGAATCAACATTGCACAATCGCCGAAAGTTTTTGCTTGCCATCCTTTTTTTTGACCCGATTTGTCATTAATTCCTTCAGGATTTCCGTTCTGATTAACAGGTTTTGCTTTTTGTATTACCTCATACCTTTCCAAAATTACTTGTCGGAATCTTTCTGATATTGATTGCCAATCTAAGATATCGACTCGAATCGGTAGATTGGATTCCTCAAAAGCATCTGCCAATTGCCCTCTCTGTCTCAAGTTTAACGGTTCCTTTCCGACAATAGCAAGATCAAGATCGGAATAATCTTTAGCTGTCCACTTCACACGTGACCCAAAGGCACGAACTTCGTATGTCGGGATATACTCAGCCAATATAGACTGAATTGTTTTAAGGTGTTTTGGATTAAGATCAATCATTGCGCTCCTCCAAAATCTGTAGAAGCTGCTTAGCATCATGAACAAACTCAGTGGCTACCAAAAAGACATTCAAGGCAGCATCTTCATCGTAAGTGTGGGAAGTCGAAATACGTGCTTCGTGATATTCCATCCAACTTTCTACATCAGCGATTAGACTATATTCTGCAGCTCTTTGAAAAGTGCTTTTTTGGGAATATTAACATCACTGCTAATATTTTCCTTTAACCATTTTTGTATCATCTTCCACGATAGTTCGTAAGCAACCTCAAAGTGTTGAATAACCCCTGCGCGAACTGTTTCTTTTAAATCTTCGTCGGAGTCATCAATTCTGCCTGCAGTTCTGACAGAACGTTCCAAAATATCAACGGATTTTGCGAAATTTTCCAAGTATAAACTCATGATTCATCCCCAAATCCGAATATCTCCAAATTCTTAGCAATAACCTCATCCAATCGTCGCGCTTCTGCCATCTGCTCGGTCAATGTTCGGGTCAAGTGTGCTATCGTTTCCTCAAAAGGTTCGTCGTCCTCTTCTTGCACTTCTGCACCTACATAACGCCCGGGGGTTAGGACGTTACCGTTTTCTTGTACTTCTGCAAGTATAGTGCTTTTGCAGAAGCCGGGCACGTCGGCGTATTCACTTGCGCCTTCATCTCTGCGCCATGCGTGATAGGTTTCGGCAATTCGCGTCATTTCCGAATGCGTTAACTCGCGATGTACGCGGTCTATCATCTTCCCCAGCCTGCGGGCATCTATGAAAAGTATCTCACCTATGCGTTTCCGAAAATTCGAATTCTCCTTGTTTCTGGTGATAAACCAAAGACAAACGGGAATTGACGTGGAATAAAAAAGTTGACCGGGCAACGCGACCATGCAGTCTACCAAGTCTGC
>RKRO01000520.1 GCA_007571355.1 Candidatus Poribacteria bacterium
TTTATTACGTTCGCCAAACTAATCCATCGAACTGGATTACAAGATCGAATTTCAGAGAATAAGATCCGAAATCGCTTTCGCGACCCCGTTTTCATCGTTTGTGGTTGTAATGTAATCTGCACAATCACGGATGGATGGGACCGCGTTTGCCATTGCGATGCCGAAACTTGCTGTTCTCAGTAAACTTTCATCATTATAACTATCGCCGAAAGCGACGACCGTATCCATTGGGATATTGAACCGATGGGCGAGAGCTGTCAGGGCAAGACCTTTCGTAACCTCTGGATTCATAAATTCTATATATTCTGCTTGGGTCTGTGTAACGTAAAGTTTCTGTGCGTAATCCGTTTGAAATTTCCTCAAGAGCGGTTGTAACTTTTCAGGTGTGTGGATGATGAGCAGCTTCGTCGGCGTTTCGCCTGCTAACTCCCGTAGATCCCCGATCGGTGTTGCCGGAACACCTGTTCGTACTTCATATAAGTCGCTCCACGCGTTTTGTTCTGCGACGTAGAGTTCATCGTTCAAACAGTAATTGAGATGTAATCCCTGCTCAGCGCAGGCGTTGACAATCGCTATCGCGTCATCTGCTGGCACAGGTGTGTGATGATACACTTCGCCGGTTGTCGCATGTCGGACCATCCCCCCGTTGTAAGAGATAATAGGATTTTCGAGTCCAATCTGATCGCTGATCGGTTGGATTGAACGATGCATTCTTCCTGAAACTAATACGACGAGAATATCGTTTGCCGCGAGGCACCGAAGTGCTTCGCGGTTTTCTGGTGACAAGGTGTGTTCACTACTCAGTAGTGTTCCATCTAAGTCGAAAGCTGCTAAACGGCACGGTATTTTCATTTTTCCGTTGATTGCTCCTCAGCTATGGTTTCCGATGACTATTTCTCCAGACAGTCTGTTCCGTTTTTCGGTCAAAGAGATGCATCTCCTTTTCCTCAAAGCCCAGCCAAATTGTATCGCCTATCGCAGCGCGGAATGTTGGATGTGTCCTAACACGGAGGAGGATAGGCTCCTGTGTCTCTGCGTGTGTCCCGATCCGGATATCGAGGATATTGACTGCGCCAAGTGGCTCAATGAGGTGGACCTGTGCAGGAATTTTCCGTTCGCTCGGTTGATTTACAGCACCGATATGCTCTGGACGGATACCGAATACCAAACCGTTCGCTGCTATCCCTGAAGTGATTCGCGCATGTCGTTCTGGAGAAATTTGAAGATGGACATCAGTATGACTCAAACGTAGAACGGCTGCACTATCTTGGCTTGTGAGTTGGGCGTCAAGTAGGTTCATAGTGGGCATTCCCATAAATCCTGCGACGAAGAGGTTCTGCGGTCTGTTGTAAATCTCGTGTGGTGTGCCAATCTGTTGTAAGATGCCTTCGTGGATCACAGCGATCCTGTCAGCAAGCGACATGGCTTCAACTTGGTCGTGTGTTACAAAGATGGTTGTCGCGCCGATGTCGTGTTGGAGTCGTTTAATTTCGGCACGTGTATCGACGCGAATTTTTGCGTCTAAGTTCGCCATCGGTTCATCGAGAAGATAAACTTTCGGTTGACGTACCATTGCACGTCCGAGTGCAACCCTTTGCATTTCTCCACCACTGAGCACGCTCGGTTTCCGCTTCAACATGTCGGATATTTGTAAGATTTCCGCGACGCGCTTGACCTGTGTGTCAATTTCTGATTTTTCGACGTTGACCGCCTTAAGTGGAAAAGCGATATTATCGTAGACATTCAGATGCGGGTAGAGTGCGTAGAATTGAAACACAAAAGCGATATCACGATCAGCAGGAGAAAGATCGTTGACCCGCTGCCTGTCAATGAAAATATCACCCTCTTCCGGGGTTTCCAATCCTGCAATGAGTCGAAGTGTTGTGGTTTTACCACAGCCGGAGGGACCTAAAAAAACGACGAATTCTTTGTCGTGAATTTCGAGATTAAAATCTTTGACAGCGACGACATCGCCGTAGCGTTTTACAACATTTTCAAGTTTGATATGCGCCATAATTTTAAAACTTTGCTTGCGCGCGGTATTCGCAATTTTTAGAAAAAAACCTTCATCAGAAAGTGCATCACGGCACCTGAAATAAGTGGGACAGTGAGGTTATCATCAATGGGGAATGGGATGAGCTCCACAATTGTTGCGACCAAGGCCCCGATGATTGCGATAACAGGATTCAACTTAACTAAAAAAGCAACAGCGACACAAACAATGAAACAGGCGGCACTTCCTTCCAAACTCTTTCCGCCCATGAGTTTAGTCCTGCCCCACATTTTGCCGACGAGTGCGGCTGCCATATCTCCGAGTACCATGAAAAAGATGCAGACAATCGCAAGCACTTTAGCGAAAAAGAGGCTACACAAAAAGGCACTCACCAGATAATAGGTTGCACCGGTTACGGCACCTTTACGCTCGTGGCTGCGGAGAAGCGGCGTAAGGATGCGGAAAAAGAGGTCCGCGAAACGTGGTGAGAGCCATTTCAGTAATTCCACGGTAAACGCGAATCCGGTTAGCATCCCGAGTAAAATTAACATCGTCGGCCTATCCAAGAAGAGATAGATAATCGGTAGGGTAAGTCCTGCTAAATGAATGCTTTTCCGCCGCAGCTCGCCTATCATCGCTCTCCCCTTCGATACAACCTAACAGGGTACGCTTAATTATTATAGCGTTTATGTCAGAAAATATCAAGGAAAATGGCTATCAGCACGATTTTTCTGCGAAAAGTCTTTCGGCTTTCGATTATAGTAGATTCCGAAAATAAGTTTACATTTTCTGCTATTTATGGTATCCTCTATGCTTATGGCATATATTCAACAGATTTACGCAAATGCGTCCTTGATTTCATTGCGAAAGGCGGCAGTAAAGTCGCCGCTGAACGCACCTTCGGCATCTCAAGAAGGACGAT
>RKRO01000497.1 GCA_007571355.1 Candidatus Poribacteria bacterium
ATCTAATAGTTCTTTGACATCATTTGGACTCATGCGTTTTCTCCTTTTCTTGAATTAAGTTTCTGGCCTATTATAATTCTGTCCCTCTTGCGATTCAACGCCGGGGAAAACGCCACAGAGAGACACAGATACTTGCCTGCGCCCAACTCGTCGCTGAGGCTTCACCACGCTTCGCGTATTCATAAGCATTCAACACATAGTTGATGCCGAGGGTTGTCCCTACCTGTTCTGCGATCTCTTTGACCTGTGAGAGCGGCATCTCGACTTCTGCCCGCTTTTCGAGTTGGAAACCGCGATGGAACAGTTTTGCTTTCAACCTGTTCGCCTTTAATGAAGCCTCAAATCGATGCGCAACTGCTTCAAGTTCCGATAGTTCAATCTCCGTTCCGCCCCATTTCTCTAATCTAAATCCACCATGAAGGATTTTAACAGGGTACCCTGTCATATCGTCCTCGGCAAGCGTAATCAACCGGAAACCGCAATCGTTAAAACAGATAGACAACCTCTGTTCCGCTATAACAGACTTAAGGAGGGCTTCAACGGCTGTGGCCTCCAACAATTCCTTTGCCGGTGAATCGGCATCAGTTTTGACATAGAACTCCATAATATCGGGTTGTCCTGGTGGAAGTACGTGGAGTTTACCATCCTTGTTCCATTGAGCGATAACATCCTTAATACGCGCCTCTGTCGTCGAATACTTCGTCTCTAAATTTTGAGAAGGTGCCATATCAATAACATCAATCGGGAGACACTCCTCCGCAATTAAAGTTTTTAGTAGCACCTTAACATCCTTCGGGGTCATGTTTGGACCTCCTTTTAGTGAATTAAGAATGCAAATCGGCAGAAAAGGTTACATAGAACAGGCGAATTTCCTTGATATGCCATAACTGCTAATCTGTGTCCGGGAACAGGTAATCAAATTCACCGGGATACTCCGACTTCATCCAAGCGACTAATTTTGCTTTCGCACGATGCAACCGAACCTTGGTTGCCGACGTGCTAATACCTAAAGTTTCCGAAATTTCTTCAAGCGTCATATTGTCAAGCCGCAATTCAAACGCGCGCCGCTCTGATTCTGGCAACCGCTGCGCCAACGTACGGACGATCTCTAATTGCTCCTCGGCAATTATTGACTCTATAGGCGAGCGATGCTCAGGTTCTATCGTGTAGGTTTCAAAAATTTCATCAACAGGATCCGTCTCAACATTCCTCTGGTTTTCTCTTATGTGTGTTGCGATGAGTTGCCTCGCGATGCTGAACATCCAACTTGAAAACTTCTTGCGATCCCGAAGCGTTCCGAGGTGTGTATGCACTTTGATAAACGTCTCTTGCATCAGGTCTTGCGCTGTTTCCCAACTACCGACACGTCTATAGAAAAAGTTAAGAAGTGTCATTTCATAACGGTGATAAAGGATTTCAAAAGCACCTTCGTCTTCATCGTCTAAACTTTGACGGACCAACTCTTCATCACGTGATTCATCCATTGCTGTTACACTCCGCCTACTTGATCAAGATATTCTCAGGTATAGTATAACTACCCTTTTTCACCCTCTATTTCCGCCGCAACAAGTTCACCTAAGAGAGAACCTCTCGCTTTAACGGAGATCACTTTACCTTTTCTATCTATCAAAAATGGTGCTGGAATACTGCGGACACCATACTGCTGGACGAGATCACCAGACCATTTTTGAGCGTCGAAAATGTGTCGCCAGGGCATCTCATTCTCACTGATGTAGGCATGCAACGCCGCCTCGTCTTCATCCAAACTCACGCCGATAACGTCAAAACCTTTGTCGTGGTATTTCTCATACACCGTTTTGATTCTCGGTATCTCTCCAAGGCAGGGACCGCACCATATCGCCCAGAAATCGAGCAGAACGACTTTGCCACGATAGTCAGCAAGCGAAATAGGATTACCCTCAAGGTCAACGACGGGTGAGGAGAAATCGGGTAACACCTGACCCTCCCATCCCAAACTGGGGTCTACTTTGAGTTTATAGGTTCTGGCAAGTTCGGCATTCCCTAACCGCTCATGGATGTTCGCTAACCCATCTAAGGCGTTCCTATCATTTGCGTCTTGTTCCAATGCTTTTTCAAAAACCGCTTGCGCCTTCCTGAGCGTTTTCTCCTTCGTCGCGCTATTTCCCAAGGCTTCGTGAATTTCAACTAACATACGGACGGTATGCCAATCGTCGGGAGTCGGTTCTAACTGTTTTTCAAAAACAGTTAGAATCTTTTCCATCACTGCAGTCCACCGTTCATATAGCGGATCATCGCTTTCAAGTTCTTGGTAAAAATCGGTGGGTCTTGATGTAACATGCAAATAATCATAACAGCAACGGAATAGCCACTGGTACAAAGTCGGTTTCGCATCTTCGCGGTACCGCTCAAATAGCCTTTCAAGCGCGATAACGGCCTTATCAAAATAGAGCGGATCAATCCCTGATTTTACAAACGCTAAATAGCAGAGTGACACATCGCTCGGCAGCAGCAGCGTAGCTTTTTCCGAAAGAGGCCAGAATTTATCAGGCGGTATGTAGTAGTCCCACCCTGCCAACACGATTGTCAAAAATTTGGCAGCTGCACCGTTATCGGGATCAGTTTCCAACATGCGTTCAGCATACTCGGACAGTTTCTGACGCATATCCTCAGGAAAACGCCAGACATATTCGTTCCATATTAGATCGGATGGGAGCGCAGTTTTTCCGTCAATAACGCCCGCATCAATTTTGGTTTTGAAGTAACTGATGAGTTCTTCCTGAACGTCCGGCGTGACTTCCCATTCACTTGATAGTCCGCGGTTTTCGAGTGTATTGAGAAATGCATCCCATACGTCTACGCTGTTTTCCTTCACAATTTTACCTCCAAATTTTCCTTTTCTTCTGTACCATAGGCTGTTAGCCTGTGCA
>RKRO01000094.1 GCA_007571355.1 Candidatus Poribacteria bacterium
CGTGGTATACTTTGGGAAAAGAATTCACACTGACATATGAAAAACCTGTTGAACTTGTGAAGGCTGCACTCTAATATGGGTGTTGGTACTGGCTTTGGCTTGTGCATTGCTGAGATAATTATTTCTATTATCCGTGGCTGATGCATGGGACGGGGGGGTGATTTTGGTGCCCCGCGCTCCCCGTCTTTAATTTGTAGAATCCTGGTGGGTATCCACTTGGCATGAAACAGGGTTTGTCTGCTATGGAGGTTATTTGAAAATGGATGCTTTTTCTTGGGCAAATGCTTGGTATGCTTATATTTCAATTCTTGGTCGTTTTGGTGGTCTTACAGAGCGCGATGTTCAGTTCTTTATTTATCACCAAAAAGAGCATACTTCACAAAAATCACATCATCGTATTGTTGAGCGTGGTTTCGGTTCTTATCATGTTAGAAACTTTAGGGGAAGTTATACGTCTTCTTCGCGAAAGCGTTCTTGAACAGTAGGTTCTATTTTCGTCATTATGATTATCAATACAACTCAGTGCAATGCTCCCATTATTGTTGACCCGTGTTTGCGTCGTATGAAAACACTTGCCCGTGAGTCAAAGTATTCACAAAAGTATCAAGGAACCATCTAAAAACGTCTACCTTTGAACCGACTTCCAAATCTGCTATCATATCCCTATGCCAAAACTCAACCTTAAACCCACCCACAAAGCGATCCGCGACTATTATGCCACGTTGCAGCAATACGAACAACAAGGCATCAGCCATGAAGGCGCGGTCAGTTCCGCTTTTGAAACGCTGCTCACCGTCTGTGCAAAACAGATGGAGGCTACCTTCATCCCCCAATTCGCTATGCGCACGCCATCAGGCAACCGTATTGTTCTTGATGGTGTGATCCTCGATGAATATGGGCTGCCTTTCGCCTATTGGGAAGCGAAGGATATGGACGATAACCTGACCAGAGCCGTGCAGGAAAAACGCGCGGCAGGCTATCCCCTCGACAACACGCTCTTTCAAAACCCACAACACTGCATCCTCTATCAGACCGAAGCACAGGTCCTTGACGTAGACATCACCGAGCCAACGCGCTTGATTACGGCACTCCAACACTTCTTCGCCGCGCCATCCGCCGCGCTCGCGAACTGGCACGCCGCTGTCGCCGAATTCAAAGAAAAAGTCCCCGCACTCGGTAGAAAAGCGGCAGAACTCATCACAGAACAACACAAAACAAACCCAAAATTTGTCACCGCTTTTACAAGTTTTTATGAACAGTGCCGCGCCGCGATTAATCCAAACCTCTCTAAAGCCGCCGTCGAGGAGATGCTCATCCAACATCTGCTCACTGAACGCATCTTCCGCACCGTTTTCAACAACCCCGACTTCACCCGCCGAAATATCATCGCCCGCGAAATTGAAAAAGTCATTGAAGTGCTCATCCGGCAGACCTATAGTCGCGACGCGTTCCTCAAAGAACTGAATCCGTTTTATCTCGCCATTGAACAAGCAGCACTTCTCTGTAAAGACTTCTCTCAAAAACAGCAATTTCTCAACACCGTCTACGAGCAGTTTTTTCAGGGATTCTCTGTTGAGGTGGCAGACACACACGGCATCGTCTACACACCGCAACCGATCGTGGATTTCATGGTGAAAAGTGTTACCCATATCCTGGAGACCGAATTTGATAGATCGCTGTCGGATACCGGGGTTCACATTATCGATCCGTTTGTAGGGACCGGCAACTTCATCGTCCGACTCATGCAGGATATCCAAGCAACTCCGCTCGAAGAGAAGTACCGCCACGAACTGCATTGCAACGAGATTCTGTTATTGCCTTACTATATTGCAAGTTTGAACATTGAGCAGGAATACTTTCAACGGACAGGAACGTATCTGCCGTTTGAGGGGATCTCACTTGCGGATACGTTTGAGTTGTTTGAGGATCAACAAATAGCACTCTTCACACAGGAAAACACGGAACGCGTTGAAAAACAGAAAGAGACCGATATGTTCGTTGTTATCGGCAACCCGCCTTATAACATGGGACAAACGAATGAAAACGATAACAACAAAAATCGGAAGTATGAGACAATGGACAAGCGGATTGCAGAGACGTATGTCAAAGACTCCAAGGCAACACTGAGAAATAAACTCTACGATCCCTACATAAAGGCAATTCGGTGGGGATTGGACAGAATTGGCGATGAAGGTGTCGTTGCTTTCGTCACAAACAATAGTTTTCTCGAGGGTGTCGCATTCGATGGGATGCGGAAGCATCTCTCTGAGGAGTGTGATGTCATCTATATCGTGGATTTAGGTGGAAATGCCCGAAAGGGGTTGAAGGTGTCCGATGCCAATGTATTCGGTATCCGAGTCGGTGTAAGCATCAACCTGTTCGTAAAAAACAGGAGACGGAAATTATCAGAAAGACCAAATATCTTCTATTATCGCACCGATGATTTGTGGAACAAGAAACAGAAATTCAATCTTCTAAATGCATGTCAACACACAGGTGGTATTGCGTGGACATCCGTTCAACCGGACAACCGACAGACATGGCTAACCGAAGGGCTCCACGCAGAATTTGAGACGTTTATTCCGATGGGAAGTAAAGAGACAAAACGTGCGAAAAATAGGAACGGCGAGTCTGTTTTCAATCTCTATTCCTGCGGTGTTGTTACGAGTCGGGATAGTTTGGTGTATGCGTTTAATCTTGCGCAGCTGCAAGAACAGGTGGGCACCTTCATTGAAATATACAATACCGCAGTTGACCGGAAGCGGAGACATTCTCCGAAGGAGCCGATTGAAAGTTTTATTGACACCACGGACCCGCGTATCAAATGGAGTCGTCAGGTTAAAGCGTCACTCAGAAAACTGGAAATCAGTATCTATGAAGATACGCACTTTCGCAGTGCTTTGTAT
>RKRO01000406.1 GCA_007571355.1 Candidatus Poribacteria bacterium
CTTATCAGGGGGGAATCAGAGGGGAACTTATCAAGGGGAATTAGAGGGCATCGCTTCGATGGGATGGGTTTCAACAATTACAGGCTTTACGACAAGATCTCCTACCGCCGCAAGCAAAGGGGAAGTAGGCCCTCGTAAGCAGAAAGAAACGCTAAGGGATTAGCCATTCTCTGCTTTTGCTTTTAAATCGTAGAGGATGTTCACTGCGTCCAAGGGTGTTACCTGTGAGAGTTCCAACTGTCGAAGCTCTTCTACGAGGGGGTGCGTTTTGGGTGTAAAGAGTGCCATCTGCAGTGAATCGCTTTGGAGTGTTTTCCGTGAGATACGGCGGCGAGGTTTTGGTAGTGTTGGGTGTGTTTCCAGGGGTTGACCGGTGGCTCCATCTGCTTCAACACTGAGATTGTGTTGTTCGAGTGCTTCAAGGATCTGTTGTGCGCGTGCGATGACAGATTGGGGTAATCCTGCAAGCCGTGCGACGTGGATGCCGTAGCTTTGGTCTGCGCCCCCTGGGACGACTTTGCGGAGGAAAGTTACCTTTTGCCCGTCTTCATGGACGGCGACGTTATAGTTCTTGGCGCGTTTATATTTGCTGGCGAGTTCCACTAACTCGTGATAGTGCGTCGCGAAGAGTGTTTTCGCACCCATCCGTTTTTCGTCAAGGAGGTACTCCGAAACCGCCCAGGCGATGCTGAGTCCGTCAAATGTGCTGGTGCCGCGCCCGACTTCGTCAAAGATAACGAGGCTGTTGCGGGTGGCGTTGTTGAGGATGTTTGCCGTTTCGTTCATCTCAACGAGGAAAGTACTCTGTCCCATCACGAGGTTATCGGATGCCCCGACGCGTGTGAAAATCCGGTCTACTAGACCGATCTTTGCGGCGGCGGCAGGCACGAAACACCCGATCTGTGCCATTAAAACGATGAGAGCTGTTTGGCGGAGATAGGTGCTTTTGCCGCTCATATTGGGGCCTGTGATGATATGTAGCTGCTCGTCATCACAATTGAGTAGTGTGTCGTTCGGAACAAACCCTTCTTGTGTAAATAGTTGTTCAACGACCGGGTGCCTGCCGTCGCGGATAACGATCTCGTCCACAGACGCGACTGTCGGTTTCACGTAGTTATATTTTGATGCGACATACGCGAAGTTGGCGAGCACGTCAATCATTGCGAGTGCTGCCCCGATTTTCTGGATGGCTTCTGTATAGGTTGACGCTTCATCCCGAATCTGACAGAAGAGTTCATACTCTAAGGTTTGTATGCGATCTTCAGCGTTGAGTACCTTTGCTTCTTGTTCCTTGAGTTCGGGTGTGATGAAGCGTTCGGAGTTTCGAAGCGTCTGCTTACGGATGTAGTGATCGGGCACCAGATGTAGATTCGGCTTTGTTATCTCTATGTAATACCCGAAGACTTGGTTGGATGCGATCTTCAAGGATTGGATACCGCTGTGTTTGCGTTCTTCTGTTTCCATAGCGGCGATCCAGTCTTTGCCTTGTCCGACAATTTGTCGGAGTTCGTCCAGTTCCTCACTGTAACCGTCGCATATCACTCCTCCTTCACGGATCGTTGCCGGGGGGTCGGGGTGTATCCCTTTCTCTATCAGTTCTACCAATTCGGGCAGCGGGTCCAAGGTGTTATTGAGGGATACCAACAATGCACTTCTACAGTTTTGCAGCTGCGCTTTGACGTGAGGAATCATGTCCAATGAGTCCTTGAGCGAATATAGGTCACGTCCATTCACAGAGCCGAGGCTGATACGCGAAATGAGTCGTTCAATATCGTACATCTGTCCGAGTGCTTCGCGGAGTTCTTCCTGAAGGTTAATCTGAGTTTTGAGTTCGTCTACTGTGTTGAGGCGTTCCTCAATCTCTTTTTCATCGAGCAAGGGTTGCAAGAGGCACTGCCGCATCTTTCTGCCGCCCATTGATGTCACTGTTTGATCAAGGACTTCGAGGAGCGTGCCTTTTGTGGAACCGTCGCGAATAGCGGTTGTGAGTTCCAAGTTGCGCTGCGTATCGGCATCCAGGACCATAAAATCGGAGAGCGTGTAGGTGTGAAGGGAAACGATGTGTTCGACTTCCTGTTTCTGTGTCTCGTTGAGGTAATAGATGAGTGCGCCGGCGGCAGAAATAGCCGTTGGTAAGTGTTCGCATCCGAATCCATCGAGGGAGATGGTTTGGAAGTGTTTGAGGAGTTCGGTTCGGGCGGTCTCTGTTTCAAATCGCCAATCGGGTAAGTTGTTGAGGGGTGCTTTGAGCTCTGTTTTGAGTTGCTCTAACATGTCTTTATCTTCAAAGGCATCCGAAAAGAGACACTCTTTTGGGGCAAAGCGATGGATTTCTGCCCACAAGCGTGTTGTGTCTGTCAGTTCGGTCACGAGAAACTCGCCTGTAGAGAGGTCAGCGACAGCGACTCCATAGACATCCTTGTTGAGATAGATGGAGATGAGATAATTGTTCTGCTTATGCTCAAGGACTTTCGGGTCGGTCACGGTGCCGGGTGTAACGATTCGGACGACATCGCGTTTGACGAGCCGGTTTTCATTGCGTGCGATTTTTGCGTCTTCGGTTTGTTCCAAAATAGCGATTTTATGTCCGGCTTTGACGAGTTTGTAGAGGTAGGAGTCGAGGGCGTGGTGTGGGATGCCTGCCATCGGTGGGGGTGGAGTTTTCTGATTTTTATGGCTTCTCGTTGTCAAGGCGATTTCAAGGAGGCGTGCGATGAGTTCAGCGTCTTCAAAGAAGGCTTCATAGAAATCACCGACTCGACAGAGCAGGATCGCATCTTCGTGCTGTTTTTTAATTTGTTTATAGAGTTCCATCAATGAGGGTTCAGACTGTTTTAAACGGGGCATTTTGTTTTCCTTACTCTGATTTATGTGGTTGTCTTTTGTGCGAAAAGTTAATTTCTAATACGATAGCACATTCTGTGTTTTATGTCAAATCCATTTTCGCAATCGGGCGCGTAAAGTTTGCCTGCACTTATGAGAAGTGTGCCTTGTATTTTTATCATTCTAACCCAAGTTGCTACTCACAGGGGTTGCTATTTTGCTGCGGTTTTAAACCGTACTGATGGTGAGGGCATTGAGAATATCGATTCTCAAACAAAACAAGAGTGGGTTTTCGATGTATCGTAACACCCGAAAATAAATGCACACTTGGATGCAGATACCGTCCTCGAAGAAACACCCCAGCAAAAACACCCCTTATCAGGGGGCATCAGCGGGGTATCGCTTCGAGGGGATGGGTTTCAATCCTTATGGGCTTTAGGATAATACTGATTTCGTTGAATTTGCAAGCGGCAAGTGGTCTGTCGGGTTTCGCTGCGCGCGACCCGACCTACGTTGTATGGGGGTGAGGGATCCTATCCGCATTTACCCGAAAATCCTCTGTTTTTTTAACATGCACGGCTCCTTTACTAACGTGAACTTGGCAAAGCAGTTTTTGGACGGCCCACTGGCTTCTTCATAGTGAGAAACGTTAGCATTCTGCACAAACTAACAGTTTATGCCACATAAAGAGGACAAACTCTCTCGGGTAATTTGATTATTGTACATTTGGAACGTGCGATGAGTCGCATGACCACGAACCAATCCTCACAATGGAAAGTGCTTCTATTGGAAGTTTTCGATAATTGCTGCGCCGAATTCGGAGGTGCGGACCTTTGTCGCGCCTTCCATGAGACGCTCCAAGTCGTAGGTCACGCGTTTTTGAAGGATGGTTTTCTCAAGTCCAGTGATGATCATGTCCGCGGCTGCCTGCCAGCCGATGTGTTCCAGCATCATCACTGCGGAGAGGATCAGCGAACTCGGATTGACGACATCTTGGTCGGTGTATTTCGGTGCGGTGCCGTGGGTGGCTTCAAAGAGTGCGACTTCGTCGCTGAGGTTACCGCCCGGTGCCATGCCGATCCCGCCGACCTGTGCCGCGGCAGCGTCCGAGAGATAATCGCCGTTGAGGTTGGGCGTGACGATTACGTCGTACTCATCGGTACGTGTAAGAATCTGCTGCAGCATGCTGTCAGCGATTCGGTCGTTGACGATAATCTTGCCTTCAGGACACCGCCCGTCGTAGTCGCTGTAGAGTTCGTCTTCGGTGATGGTCTGCTCAGCGAATTCTTCTTTGGCGAGTTCATAGCCCCAAGCGGAGAACGCGCCCTCGGTAAACTTCATGATATTGCCCTTGTGGACAAAGGTAACGCTGCGCCTGCCGTGATCGATGGCGTATTGGATCGCCATGCGTGCCAAGCGTTTCGTCGCAAAAATGCTGATCGGTTTTATACCGACACCCGAATCTTCTCGGATCTCTACACCCATTTCGGAGCGGAGCAGCTCGATGACTTTTTTGACTTCTGGGGTGCCTTGTTCCCATTCGATACCGGCGTAGACATCCTCCGTATTCTCACGGAAGATAACGACATCCATCTTTTCAGGGTGCGTGACCGGGGCAGGGACACCTTGAAAATAGCGGACGGGACGGACACATGCGTAGAGTTCAAGCACCTGACGCAGGGTTACATTTAAACTCCGAAACCCACCCCCGACGGGAGTCGTCAGGGGCCCCTTTAGGGCAACGCGGAAGTATTCAATCGCGTCAAAGGTATCTTGTGGCAGCCATTCGTTGTATTTTGCCATGGCGTTTTCGCCAGCATAGACATCGAACCAGACGATCTGTTTTTTGTCGTTGTATGCGGTCTGGACGGCTGCATCCACGACGCGGCGTGTCGTTTTCATGATGTCTCGTCCGATGCCGTCGCCTTCGATGACAGGGATAATCGGTTTATGGGGTACAACGAGCTGCCCGTTGGTGAATCCTATTCTTTCACCCGTTGTTGGCACTGTTAATTGCGATAGTTCAATCACTGGTAATCCTTTCTAAAAGGCGTTTGGACCTGCCATCCGTTTGTGTAATGCCACGACTTCGTTGGCGATTGTCATATCGTCAGTTGGTTCTGGAATGACATCGGGGTGTGGCGGGATAACGGGTCGGATAATTTTCAATGGGAGTTGTTCGCGTGCATCCATCATCCACCCGAAGCCTCGGAAGATATATGTCAAGAGCGTTCTATCGCTTTCATAGATGTCCAGTCCTTCTTGGACAGCCCATCCGCCGAAATCGGTGTTCGGTGTTAAACGGAGTGGCGGATCGTTTTCACGCCCTGGACGGACGAACCCTTCAACGAAGGCGAGTTGATAAATGCGTTGGATAATCGTTAACCGCTTTTTCTGCTGGTCATTGAGTTGAATATTGCCGTTATCAATAGCCTCAAGGAGTGGGTTGAAGTAGATCGCGGGGCGCGGGTCTTGCTGGATTTCATCGGCACGTCCGGCGGCTGCGATTTCGGGGTGTCCGAAGGTCGGTAGTGCGGCTTGCATCCGTTCATGGATAGCGGTTTCAAGGGCATCGGCATCGAGGGATTCGATGTCATTGATAAACGTCGTCATGTCGTGAATCGCTCCGAAATGTCGATTACCGTCTAAAGCCATCTGGGCTGCGACGAAGAAGTCGGACACAGTGCCGGTGTGTAAAGTCGCAAGATAGCGTGCGACGACGTTGGACCCTGCAGAACCGTGATGTATCTGTATGACCCCCATCCGTTCTAAAATATCGGCTTCAACAGCAGAAGCCTCGCGTCCTAAGAGAAGACTATAGCAGGTCTGGAAGGCAGTCTTTCCATCCTTTTGGTACGCAGTGATGAGGTCGGTCGCGCGCATTGCGAGGACTTGCGGGTGTAATGCGGGGTTCTCACGGAGTTGATGTCGCATATACGCTGAAACTGTCCCGACAGCGACATTTTCCATGTGTGTTTCAATCAATTCAAGTAGGAGTGAATCGGGTTCCCGTGTCCCCGTAATCCCATTCTGATCCGGAATACCGAGTTTACGGAGTGTTGAGAAATGTTGGATAGCAGCCTCGGGACCGGCTTCGGGGAAGGCTTTCGCAAATTCTGCGACCTGATTAACGAGGCGTTCTTCACCGGTTAGACTCGCTCGGCGAGTTGTGATGAATTCGTAAAATTTCGTATCTATTAGTTCTGACAGTAGTGCTTCTTCATCGAGTCCACTGTCATCCATTTCAGGTCGTCTGCCGAAAAGTCCTGCGAAAATAACGAATGCCGGACTGAGTTTGTCAGCGACGATTTCACTTTCGGAAACGATACCACGGATGGCGAAACTACGGATATTCAATGTTATCTGCGTGCCGTCACAATCAACAGCGGTTTTGTGTAGTACCGGATTCGCGAAAACGGTTGTGGATTGGGGCATCGAACTGAAACCGTTGAGGACAGCTGCAATTTTATCCTCGCCTAATTCAGTTGCTCTGTTCAAAGCGTCTGTTACAGGTGTATACGTTGAGGTTTCTGGCACCTCTGACAGGATATTTCGGAGTGCGGCTTCCTGCTTTACCTCCAAATTCTTGTTCAAAATGACATCTCCTTCGTTGGCTATTTATCGTAACAGCCGAAAATACCTGCACACTTTTAGGAAGATACCCCTCCCCTTATCAGGCGGAATCAGATGGGCATCGTTTCGACGTGATGTGTTTCAATACGTATGGGCTTTACGATAATATTACGTTCCGTTTTACGAACTTCACCGAAATTTTAATTTGTTCGGGTCTACACAACCACCTGTCACGCGACGAGGGGTGAGGTGCTCCAACTTCCGTTTATCGTAACATCCGAAAACAAATACACGCTTCTACGAAGATATCCCCCCTCCCCCCCCGTAAGCAGGGGGAATCAGAGAGGATGTGTTTCAATCCTTACGGGCTTTACGATAAAAAGGTTCTAAGCGTTCATGTCTAAAGTTGATAATATTTTATCAGAATTCCGATTAAAAGTCAAGACAAAATTAGAAAACGATTATCCGTTATCTTAAGGTTGATCTCACAAATTGGCAACCCGACGCTAAAATTTGACTTGCAGAAAAGCGGATTTTGTAGTATCATTATTAACGAGCCTATTTTGATTAAGGGACCTATGCGCGTACCTGTATTACAGCAGAATTACAAACACATATCGGTGGTGCGCCGCAGGGTGCTTTGCATTCTATTTTTCTACAGACAAGGAGTTTAATTACATGCGCAATGAAGCATTAGGAATGGTTGAAACACGTGGACTTATCGGAGCGGTTGAAGCTGCCGACACCATGGTGAAAGCCGCAAACGTTAAATTAGTCGGAAAAGAACAGGTCGGTGGTGGTTTTGTCACAGTGATGGTTCGTGGTGATGTCGGTGCGGTGCAAGCGGCGACAGATGCGGGTGCTGAAGCCGCGAAAGCGGTCGGTGAACTGGTGTCGGTGCATGTCATCCCTCGCCCACATGCAGATGTAGAAACCATTCTTGGCGGCGGAAGCTCGGCGGAAGCGAAGAGTTCCGGCAAATAGATCGGAGCGTAGGGCGGGGGATGACTTTTGTACCTTTGCCCTACTTCGCTTTCTTTCGCGCGGAACATGTTAACGTGAGTTTGATAAATGTTGGACGTATGTCGCGTCCACTGTTCATTGAGGACCTCTACTGCACAAACTCACAGTTTGTGCTACGATTCACGTTTCTGTGCTGCGAAAATAGAACCCGTAACACATCCGAAAGGATTTATCAAACTGGCGTTGTTAGCATTGCCACGGGTTCTGTATCTACGGTGCCGCCAGTGGTTTTATGATGTGCGCTTTAGGCGCGTCCGACGCGGTAAGGTATACTGGAGGGTTGAATGGCACAAATTGACGAAAAACAGATTGAAGAAATTGTTTCTCAGGTTTTAAGAACACTGCAACAAGACAGTTCGCCGGCAGCAGGTCCGACAACTTCTGTCGGGGCAAGTTCTTCCCGGGCGGGTGTTTTCGCAACGGCAGCGGAGGCTATCGCAGCTGCGAAAACTGCGCAAGCAGCATTTGTCAAGCTCGGGTTTGCCAAAAGACGTGAGATTATTGAAGCGATCAAAACGGTCTCGCTTGCGAATGCGGAGCGTCTCGCTGATCTGGCGGTACAAGACACAAATATGGGTAACGCGGCGCATAAAGTGATGAAAAATGAGGGTGCTGTAACACTTTCTCCGGATGTGGACGATCTTATCTCAGAGGCGATTTCTGGGGATGCCGGAACACTTCTCATTGAGTACGTCCCTTTTGGCGTTATTAATTCCATCACACCTACCACGAATCCGACATCGACGGTGATTAACCATGCGATTATAATGCTATCGGCGGGCAACGCTGTTGTCTTTAGTCCGCATCCAAATGCGCGAGACTGCACCGAAGAAACGATGCACGTCATCAACGAGGCGATCGTTAAGGTTGGTGCGCCGCCGAATCTGCTCACCTCCGTTGCGAATGCGAGTCTACGGACAGCCAAAGAGATCATGGGACATCCTGACATCGCTATGCTTGTTGCCACTGGTGGTGCATCGGTTGTGAAAGCAGCGCTTTCAAGTGGTAAGAAGACGATTGCTGCGGGGCCCGGTAACCCTCCTGCGATTATTGACGAAACCGCTGACATCCAGCAGGCAGCAAAGCACGTCATCGCAGGTACCAGTTTTGATAACAATCTGCTCTGCATCGGTGAAAAGGCACTTTTTGTTGTTGAATCTGTTGCAAACGAGACGGTTCAGGCACTCACTCAAAACAACGGGCATCTGTTGAGTGCAAGTCAACTTCAGGATTTAGAGGCGGTCGTCACTGAAAACGGTGAATCAAACAAGGAATACATCGGCAAAGACGCGACGACTCTTTTAAACGCTGCGGGTATCCCTGCGCCTGCGGGGACGGTCGCGATTGTCGTAGAAGTTTCAGCGGATCACAACTTTGTTATTAATGAGTACCTGATGCCGATTCTGCCGGTTGTTCGGTGTCGCGATTTCGATGAGGCGTTAGCAGGCGCGCTCAGGGCAGAGGGTGGCCGCGGACACACCGCGGTGCTTCATACGAACAACAGCAAACGTATCACACAATTCAACAAAGCGATGGATTGCACGGTTGTGGTTATCAATGCCCCTTCTTATGCGTCTTGTGGATTGGAAGGTGAGGGTTTCTTATCGATGACGATTGCGGGTCCGACAGGCGAAGGGTATACGCGCCCCCGCACCTTTACACGTCAGCGGCGATTAACGATCGCCAGCGATCTGTCAGCGCATACACAATGACGTATGTAGATTGATTATCGTAACATCCGAAAACAGATGAAAACTTGGACGAAGATACCGCCTTCACCCCCGCGCAAGCAGCCGGGAATCAGAGGGACCTCGCTTCGATAGGATGTGTTTCAATACGTCTTATCGTAACAGCCAAAAATAAACAAACACTTGGATAAGGCTCCCCCCCTACCCCCCGCAAGCAGGGGGGAATCGGAGGCACCTCGCTTCGATGAGATGGGTTTCAATCCTTACGGGCTTTACGATAAACATCTGTTGCCTAACTTTTTAAAAGGAAAGCTGCGAGATGAAAAAGGTGTTATTCCCTATCCTTTTGATTTTCGGTATTGTCCTAATTAGCTTAACCCTATATCTCGCCCCAGAACGAGATATGCCTACCTCTTTAAATTTTGATTTCCCACAATGGCACTTACCTGAAGGTGCGAAAGCCCGTATCGGCAGCGGCGATGTCAATGTTATGCGGTATTCTCCGGATGGCAATCTGTTAGCAGTCGGCAGCAATATTGGTGTATGGATTTATGATGTGCACACTACTGAGCCGCTCTCCCTACTTGGAGCGCATTCCTCCGTTGTCAATAGTGTATCTTTTAGCCCAGACAGTAGGCTCCTTGCTGCTGGTTGCGAAGATGGCATTATCCGGGTGTGGGACCTGTCTACGGGAGAATACAAGCGCACTTTCACAAGACGCAGATATGGGACTGGCGTTGATAATGTAGCGTTTACTTCAGAGGGTCGGACACTTGCAGCTGCTGGGTTTTTTGGTGAACTCGATTTGTGGGATATAGTCACTGGTACGCGTAAGATAGATCCTGAT
>RKRO01000590.1 GCA_007571355.1 Candidatus Poribacteria bacterium
CTTTCCTATGGTCCCGGTTTCCTCGGGTGGATGTCAAAGATTTACGAATCTCCAGAGAGGTATGTGCGTACTGTAAACAAGGTGCGCCACTTTGAGTGTTCGAACCTTTCGGTTGATGTGGGAAGTTTTGAAGAAACGATTCCTAAGCATTCCGGGGAATTTCTGTATTGTGATCCCCCCTATTATCTTGATGAAGGTAAGATGTTTCGAGGTATCTATCCACAACGAAATTTTCCTGTGCATCATAAAGGTTTCAATCATGAATTGCTACGCGACCTGCTTCATGCCCACAAAGGCGGATTTGTGCTTTCTTATAACGATTGCGCAACTATTCGGGACTGGTATGCCGATTTTCGAGTGGTTGAGGTGCAATGGCAGTATACACTCGGTCAAGGGGAAACCCGCATCGGTAAAAACCGGATAGAAAATGGCACGAACCACGTTAAGCAGTCCCATGAGCTCTTAATTGTGAAGGGGAGATAATGTTAAAACGAGCCATGACTTCAACAGCCGCATCTGACAAGAAGAACAAAAGCACTTCCACCATACATCTGTCAATTCTGGGGTTCCGTATCGTCCCGATCCTCATATTCGCATGCCTTTATCTGAGAGAACGGAGGCGGAATCAGAACAGAAGACGGGATAACACCGTATGAAACGTCCGCAAAAATCACTGTGGACAAAGCGAGTCGCCTGGGCTGGACTGGTTTGTTTCCTTAAAGTCGCTCTACCTATGGTCTTACGTAGTCATCGGGATTGTCCTTCCGCCAATTCGGGAGATACCCCTCCGTATGTCCAAAGCCGTAAGAGGGACCGATCTGATTCACGCTTGACCAAGGCCACGCCTGCCCACCAATCAAACGAAATTCATCGCCTTTACCGCAGAGCCAATAGAACATGTGCGCCACATATCTCGCAACACCGTGTCCCCCGTACTCGGCAGTCTGAAAATCGAAATTAGGTTCCTGTTGCCAATCGCGCGTCGGTGGCACTGTCCGCCAGTAACTATATTTCAACATGTGCCGCAGCCCTTCCGCAGTAGACGCACCGCGGCGATGAAGGATACTCTGTGAGTGGATAACGAAAGACCCCGCGGGGCCTTCGCTTGAAACGCCTTTCTCGTTTATATCTCGGCTTGTAGAATGGATATGCGAACCCGGCAGCAGCTCTGTCGGCCCCAATTCTAAGGGTGTATCTTGTGGGAAATAGAACACCTCAAGGAAATTGATTTCGGGGCCAAAGACGTGGTCAGCATCGTGATGCCATCCCTGTGCCGGCATCGGACACTCCACACGGTGGTTGCTCACTAACACCGGTAACCCGACGTTCTGACCGAGCAGTGAACGCAACGCGCCAGCGAGTTCTCGGTTTAGCAGCACATGTTCAATGTACCAATCTTCCAACAGAATAGAGCTCGGCTCATGCGAATCTCGAATCCGTTCTAAATCGGCGTGTGTCATACCTTTCGGAATAAAGCACGGATTGATCGGCACATCGCCGTTAAGGTAGTCGAACGTGCGCTGATTAATCTCATCAGGCACGACACCTTGGAGTTGCAGATAGCCGTCCCGGCAAAACTGCAGCACCTGTGTATCGGTAAGTGTCGGTTCACAATCAAAGGTGCGGTTTGCTTCGTCATATTTCATTGTTAATTTCCTCACACTTTCATTTTTCCATTCTAAAGACACCAATTCTAAAGCCGTATCGCTGGTAAAAAGCGACTGCCTCTTCGTTATGGGCAAGGACATCCAATCTGACTTTTTTATCTGTCCATACGTTTTCGTACAGCCAATCCAGCAACTGCGTAGCGATCCCTTTCCGCCTATGTGCTCTGTCTACGTACAACTGCCGCATATAATAGTGTGACGCGTCATCTCTGTATAAACAATAAGCAACAATGCTGCCCTTCTCCTTTGCCATATAGCAGATATAGTCGGTTGTCAGCCATCCTTGCATACGCTCTGTGAGTTGGGATGTGTCCATTGGATTCGGGTGCCGTTCATCCTCGATAAGCTCTTTGTTCAGTTCAGCAAGCCTTTCGACATCACCCAGTTTTGCTTTAACAATTTCCATTATGATTCACCCACCACGTCAACATCACGTTATCCTGTTTCACAAGGTCCTTTATTTCCCATTCTGAACCGTAAGCCGCCAACGCCTTCGTCTCTGGCGAGAGTCGCTCCATCACTTCCGGTGGAAAGACTTCTCGGATACCGCGCTCATCCTGAAAAAACTGCGTCTTATACCGCAAGATCAAAAACCGTCGATCCCGATCTATCGGTCTCCACACCAGCACACCGTGTGTCAACATTTCGGTAATAACCACAACGTCTCCCGCTTTTGGTGTTACATTAACGAGAGCCGGATGGAGCGGGGCATCTATATTATCAGGTTCAGGGAAAAACAGATTTTCTGGACGTTCAAACTCGCTTTTATGCGAACCCGGTAAGACGATCAGGCCGCCGTCACCCGGATAGACATCTGTAAAATAGAAGAAACAAACGATGTCGTTTGTGAAGATCTGGTTGTGCCTGACACCATACCGCCGCGTCCAGCGAAAATCCTCACCGCCACAGTGGAGCCGTGTCATTTCCTGTCGTTTGTAAGTATTCACGACGAGTGAACCGCGATTAAAGCGAGGTTTGTTCCATGTCAATTCTTTGACGATGGGCCATGTGGTGGGATGCAGGGTCAATGCCTCAAGCGATTTATCGGCGGAGAACCCGTTCGAGAATCCTTCACCGGCGCGGCAGATTCCGGGTGGTAGTTCATCTGATGATGCTTGCACGAGTTGTTCGATCGCTACCTGTGCGTTACTGAGTTCTTCTGGTGTTAGAACGTTCTCTAAATGCAGGTAGCCGCGTAGGTCGAAGAGATATTTCTGTTTCGGTGTCATGT
>RKRO01000115.1 GCA_007571355.1 Candidatus Poribacteria bacterium
CCTATTTATCGACCGTACGACGTATTGTCGTAAAGGTCGGCAGCAGCACCATTACAACAGACGGGATACTCAATGCATCCGCACTCGATGGGCTTGTTCACGACTTGGCGCTTGTCAAACAGAACGGTGTCGAAGTCATCCTTGTCACATCCGGCGCAATCGCTGCCGGCTGGCCCCAACTCGGTCTGAAACAGCGGCCGAATACGCTGCCACATCTACAAGCTGCTGCCGCCGTCGGGCAGACACGATTGATGGCAGCTTATGAGGATCGGTTTTCAAACTATGGACACCGCGCCGCGAGCATGCTGCTCACACGCGACGATTTCTCCAACCGGGAACGCTACACCCGCATGAACGATACGATGCGGGCCCTCCTTCATTTCGGCGTGATCCCGATCATCAATGAAAACGACACCGTCGCTGTCGAGGAAATCAAGGTTGGTGATAACGATACCCTCTCTGCTTATGTGACAAACCTCGCCCAAGCCCAACTTCTCATCATCCTCTCCGATCAGACAGGTTTTCACACCGCCGACCCCAGGCACAACCCTGACTCAGCGTTGATTCATACTGTCAATACTATCTCGGATGAAATATGGCAAGCCGCAGGGACAGCTGGCACAACAGGCGGCACTGGCGGGATGATAACAAAGTTACAAGCCGCGGAAATCGTTACCAACTCAGGAGAGATGATGGCGTTAGCACACGGCCGCGAACCCCTTGTCGTAACACGACTCCTGAAGGGCGAATTGCTTGGAACGCTGTTCCTGCCGCAGTCCCGTATCTCTGGACGGAAACGATGGATCGCCTATTCACGCCCACCGAAAGGCAGACTTATTGTAGATAACGGCGCACGCGACGCACTGGTACAAGGCGGTAAAAGCCTATTACCCGCCGGGATCCAACGCGTCGAGGGGAGTTTTGATTATAGCGATACCGTCTCCTGCCTCACAGAAAACAGTGTGGAATTCGCACGCGGCTTGGTAAACTATAACGCCGTAGAGACCGCCAAGCTTGCAGGAAAACAGACAACAGACATCGAAAAAATCCTCGGCTACCGAGACTACGACGAAATCATACATCGCGATAATCTCGTTCTGCTCGACTGATTTTGCAATGCCTGATAAATTGGACCGACTCCCGACATTCAGATATATCCGTTGTAGGAGCGACCTCAAACTCGAAAAGATCGGACGCAATTTCATGGGTGTGTAAGGTTTTTGGTAGCGTTTTATAGTAGATTTTGAAAATATGTATACACTTTTCCGATGGGCGAGGCAACCTCGCCCCTACGTGCCCGCTTTTGTGAAAGCGGGTGTGTATAGGTAATCATAGATTTTACTATAGTTGAGATAAGCGTTGACGTTTCTATACAAAATAGGTATCCTCTCCAAGAAGACTAAGAGTGTAAGGTTCTTATGTTTAGTTATTCAAGGAGAGGCTACCATGAACTGCATTGTAGCAGAGGTTCATCAAGAAGTTCAAGAGATTTTCAAGGTCACTTACCCTCATTTTTAGAATGTGCAGATCTATCATTGTGTTTGTGTGGTATCCGTGTGAGAACGCCTGTCACTGCGTGGTGAGAACGTCTCAGTTTTTCAGATACGCCTGTTGCGTTAATAAGAGCAGTGTCTTGTGCGTCCACATTTCGTCAATGCCTTTTTTGATCAGCGTTAGCACCGAATATATTTTGCGTTTGGAACTCTCAAACGTCTTCGCCCAGATACCTGCTGCCTTCTCATAGGTCAGAAACAGAAGTCCGTAAGTCATAACAACGATCAAGAACAAAAGTTCAATGCGCGATTTTTCCGTTTTTTTTAAGACGAGGACTTTGAAGTTGAAACAGGATTTGATGTCTCTGAACCCGTGTTCAATCTGCATCCTGCGTTTGTCGTATGTGCGTATCTGCCTGCCTTTGATACGATTGGAAATCAGATACAACGGGGCATTGTGGGCTGCGTCTCTAACGCCATAAAGGTTGAGTGGCAGGCCTTCGGTGGTCTGGTAAAGTCTATCCACATACGCTCCTCTGCCAAGTCATCAAGTTTCCGTAGTTCCCCATTGACGCGAACCTCCACGTTGCGGGGGACACGCATCACAACGCTGATCCCGCTGTCGTTAAGAAACTTGATGACGCATTTCGCACGTGCAAACCCACGGTCAAAAACAAACACAGGTTCAACCGCTTTACAGCCTGTCGTTTGGAGAACCTGTTGACGCAGCACAACACAGAACTTTTGGATAATCTCATTATGATTTTTATAGATACCCTCTGAAATCTCCGCGTTCTTAGAGATATACCAGTAGACCGGGATTGCACGATTGCGGAACGAAACCGAGGCAACAAGTGCCTTCCACCCGCCTGGTAAATCTGTCTCATCTATCAAAACGCGTGCTTGTTGTAAGGCACGTTTTGCACGCCAGACACGGCCCAGAACAGACGCTAACCACGCCCGCATCACTTCCTGACACGGAAAGGGGGTGTCAAGGAAACGCAGCAAGCGTTTTTGTTTCGATTTTTCTTTTGCCACACCTATCGGTAGCCGCGAAGCGATCGCGTGGATACGAAAGGTTTGGCGACACTCACCGCAGTGAGCGTCAAGAAGAAGTTGCGTTGGCTCGTTTTTTTCACGCAAACGCCCTTGAAAACTTCTTGGAAACCTGCTATCATCTTTTAGGGGTTTGCCCGTTGACAGGAATACCTCATTGGAATACCTCTTGTGTTTGTAAAAAACATTGGCTCATGTCAATGACCCAAATCGCGAAGCAGAACCGCGATATATTGTGGACTTAATAGCACGTGTCATCACCTTAAGTCTTGAGACAATGAAGATTATCAAAAATTTACCAGCATTATACCCCGGTACAAAGCAGTGACAAATGGCCCTTCAAACGCCACAAAAGGCGTTAAAAACCTATTTCTATCGGGACTAAGAACCCAAATTGCATTAAAGGATAGAAAACTAAGTGGACTTCGCTCATAACACATCTTATCAAAACGGATACAGTCGAATTATCGGTATCTGTTTTGTCTTACTTTCTTTCTTTTCCTCTCCGCTGTTTGCACAAGTGAATATCTTCACAAGCGAAACGGTGAAACAGATGCAATTAGATCCGGGTTGGTATAACAGTATCGCCTTGGATTTAACGTATCGCACTGGCAATACAGACCTCTTGACGACACGCGGGCGATTCCGATCCGATTATCTCTCTAAAAGGTATCACGGTTTTGTTTTTGGAAGTCTCCAGTACGGTCGGAAGAACGGTGAATTTTTTATTAATAAAGGCATGGCACATGCGCGTATCATCCGACGTTTAAACGCACATCTCCTACTTGAGTCGTTCGCGCAAAAACAGTTCAATGAATCTATTCGCCTAAGCGACAGGAATTTGGCGGGTGGCGGCATTCGCTTCGATTTACATCCGTCGAGCTCCAAATTTAATATCTATCTCGGTATCGGTGCGATGTGGGAACATGAACGTATCAATGACAAAACGGACGGCGTGATTACAACCCGTATTATGCGCTCGACAAACTACATCAACTGGACGGGTCGTCTGGCGGAACACATTACAACTAGCGCGACTGGGTACTATCAGGTTCACCTACGGCGTTTCCAGGATTATCGTATCCTTTTTGAGGGTAACCTCACATTTCAGTTGACGACGAAGCTGGCACTTCCTCTTCGCGTGAATTTCCGATACGATAACGAACCCCCGACTGGCATCCACAAACATGATGTGGAAATATTTAACGGATTGCGGTATACTTTTTAATGGCTATCGGCTATCGGTTATCAGTTATCAGTCAAGAGGCTCTTGTGGCAGTTGCGAATTCTGCCCATTCCACAAATATCTCCGGTCTGATAACCTATAGGTATAAGAAAGGAGTTATCTGATGAAAAAGGTAAAAATCAACGTTCGGCACATTGGAATGGTAATCTGTATCGGTGTGTTTCTCATAACACTGTCAAATATTGGATGGCCAGATGGACACCTCCAGATTAATGCCGAGGAACAGAAACTCGTCTTAAAGGGTAAAATATCTGAAGCCCTCGGCGAATACGATGAACACTTAAAGGGTGCCGTTGAATACGTCGTTTGTGGACGTAACGGTAAAGAATACGAGAGTATTATTGTCGTCGATGCAACCGCAAAGGAAATTTACGACGTGCTTGAAAAACTCGGCGTTAAGACAGGAACACCCCCGGGGTACGATGAAGAAAAAGATGAACCGACACCACCAACGGGAACCGAGTTTATCCTCTCTGTTGAATGGAAGGACGGCGATCAAACAAAAACTGCCCGTGCCGAAGACCTCATTTTCAATGTAAAAACCCAAAAGCCGATGTCTCGCGTCGCTTGGGTCTATTCCGGTTCACGGCTAGTCGCAGACTTGGACAGCGATGACGAAGACGCGATGATGCCCCAAGCGTTTATGAGCAACGATATCGTCGCCTTGAAACGGTTTGATGCAAGCGCGCTCTTCCAGAATCCGCTCCCCGAATCGGAAGAGGAGAACATCTATAAAAAGAACGATACCTTACTACCAAAACTTGGGACACCTGTCACACTCACAATTGAGGTTAATCGGAAAATGCAACTGTTTGTGCTAATTAGCGGAAAAGTACAAGGGGTCGGGTTCCGCAATTTCACACAGAGGAATGCTAAGCAGCTTGGCGTTAATGGATATGCTAAGAATCTACCAAACGGTAAGGTCGAAGTCGTCGCAGAAGGCGATAAGGCGCAGTTAGATGCGTTAGTCGATTTATTGAAGAAGGGCCCGCGCTTTGCAAGAGTAGATGCTCTTGACGTTGACGCGCGTCCTTTCACCGGGGAATATAAGACTTTCGGCATTCGGTATTAAACCATGTGTAACATGCCACTTGCTAGTGCGTATCCAAAAAGTATATCAGGGATACTCCTTGCTGCAGGGCTCTCCACTCGGATGGGAGCACCGAAGCAGCTACTCCCTTTTGGAGAAAGCACTATTGTTGAAACCGTGGTGGACAGTATGCTTGCTGCCTCATTCGATGAGGTTATCCTTGTCCTCGGACACCGCGCATCAGCGATTGAAAAGCAATTGGGAACTCGTCTACTCAAAACCGTCTTTAACCCAGATTATCGCGACGGTATGTTGACCTCCGCACAGGCAGGCATCCGTGCCAGAAAAGAAAACGGTGCGTTCGCACTGATGCTCGTGGATCAGCCACTCATTACACCCAACCTAATCAATCAGGTTATAGAGGCATACCAGCAGACAGAAAAAGGGATTGCCGTACCAAGTTATAATTACAAACGCGGTCATCCGGTCATCTTCAATCAAAAATATGCATCGGATATACTTGCTCTGGATACTGAGAGCGACGGTGTTCGAACCCTTCTAAAAAAATATAGTGACGATATTCATTATGTTACGGTCGATACAGACCGAGTGCTTAGGGATATTGATTACCGAGAAGATTATGAACGCGCCCTAAAGGAGACATAAAGGTGAAAGAGCCTCACAAAGACGCACCAGAAATTTCCGAATCAATACCGACCACCGTGACATTGGAAGAATTTCTTGAGAACGATGTCCCAGGCTATGAATACATTGATGGCAAATTAGTCCTGAAGTCCCCCCCAGAAAGGCACCTGCCGATTCCCACGACGATGACATTGGGAGAATTTCTTGAGAACGATGTCCCAGGCTATGAATACGCGGAAGGAGAATTAATACCGATGTCCCCAGCAACCAGAAGACACGGTAAGATCAGTGCAAAGGTTATATGGCATCTGTCCTCATATGTCTACGAAAAAAGGTTGGGGGAATTGTATACCGCAGAAACGATATTTCAGGTTGGCGACCGCATAATGAAGCCGGACGTTGCGTTCGTTTCAACCGCCCGATTGGATGTCGATGAAGATAAAACGTTCCCGATCCCGCCCGATCTGGCGATTGAAGTAATCTCTCCGACAGATGTCCACTACCGTATTGTCCGCAAGGTGTTCGACTATCTGGATGCAGGGACCCGTCTTGTTTGGGTCCTTGACCCTGTTGCAAAAACGGTGACGGTGTATCGTTCTGAAAACGACATTGAGACACTTACGCGCGAATCCCTGTTGACAGGTGAAGAGGTCGTGCCAGGGTTTACCTGCCCTGTGGGCCAACTGTTTGAATAGCATTGACAATTCAGAATGTAAGCAGAGAGTACGGCAGTTTTCTAACTTTACAGGCTCCTAATGCGTTGGAACGGATCGAAAACCCGTCCAAAACAAAGTGAAGGACAGCGCGGAGGCCAATCGAAAAAAATGTTCACATCTATCGAAAATGTTCAGTCTGTGTATGAGAAACACGCGTATATCGCGGATAAAGGATTATCGACGACGCTCTACCTCGCGCATCACCTCAAAAAGTCTATCTTCCTCGAAGGCGAACCCGGTGTCGGCAAAACAGAAGTCGCTAAGGTACTTGCGGCCTCCACAGGTGCGAAACTTATCCGGTTGCAATGCTATGAAGGATTGGATGCAAATAGCGCGCTGTATGAATGGAACTATACACGTCAAATTTTGCAACTCCGCATTGATGAAGCACGCGGACGCGATAAAGAAGATATCGGCACCGATCTCTTTAGCGAGACATTTCTATTGAAACGCCCGTTATTAGAGGCTATTCAGAGCGACGAGGATGTGCCTCCTGTTTTACTGATTGACGAGGTTGACCGCAGCGATAGCGAGTTCGAGGCGTTCCTGCTTGAAATTTTATCCGATTTTCAGATTACCATTCCGGAAATCGGCACGATCCGAGCGAAACATATTCCTTATGTCGTGTTAACCTCAAACCGAACACGAGAGGTTCATGAGGCCCTTAAACGCCGTTGTCTCTATCAGTGGATTGACTACCCTACCATTGAAAAGGAATTGGCGATTGTTCAGACGAAACTGCCGCAGATTGATGAACACCTCGCGCAGCAGTTGTGCCAAATCATGCAACTCTGGCGGCAAGGAGACTACTATAAAAAGCCAGGAGTCGCAGAAACGCTGGATTGGGCACTGGCACTTATCGCTCTCGGTAAGGGGCAACTGGATGCGGATGTCGTTGCAGAGACCCTTGGGTGTGTTTTCAAATATCAAGATGATATCCAAAGGGCACGCGCCGTAGAACTCTCCGAATTAGGATTACAAGATGAACCAACGTAGGAAAGGGCAGCGTATTCAAACAAAAATCTTTAGAGGTACGGGTTACCTTCTTTTGGTGGCTGCAGCTTTCTGCACGATGGTACCGTTGCTGTGGCTGTTGACCTCCTCTTTTAAAACCGCAAATGAGATTTTTGCTGTTCCTATACAGTGGTTTCCGAGCTTCCCCCCGCGCGTCGCATCATCGCCTTATGTTGTTGAAGACGCGTATCCGAAAATTGAGAAACCGATAGCGGTAGATGAAACAGCATGGGAAACCCTACAACCTACGCTCACGCAAGCAATCTGGACGAAGGCACAAGCATATATCGCAGCTAACACACAACTTTCCAATTATGTTCTGTCCGAGGAGTTGCGGGCCGAAATAACAGAAGGGTTGTGGGAACAATTGACAGCGAATTTGCCAAAAGGGATATGGCAGGAGACAACAGCATCCATCGTTAATCAATTACAGAACGCTGTCATTCCAGAGATGGTCGATACCATCTGGGGTTCGGTGTATCGAGAAGTTGCGATTGGAACGCTGCAGATCGAAGACCTCGATTTCAATCGTACACCAATTGAAGACGTGGCATGGAAGGTCATATCAGATACGGGGACGCGTATTCGTCCATCTGCGGATACACAGACCCTTGTGAGCCTGTCCTACGATTTCCGAGACAGCAACACCTGCTATATAACGACTACAATTCCGACATCTGTTCCAATTGATCGGATTCGGCGGATCACGCTACCTCTCCGCGGCGATGCTTCCTATCACCGGCTTTCTTTAAACGTATCCATCCTTCAAACGACAGAGATTGATAACGACACTCATCGCGGCATTACGTACCAACCGACACGACCTTTTGTCTTAGAGAGCGCGTTATGGAAAGATGCTGTCTGGCGATTGCATGGAATTCCGGGTGAATTGGAATCTTCACACATTACGATGAATCAAGTGGAAACGGATACTGCAGTCGAGTCCACATCAGATACACAAAATGGAAATCAATTGTTATTGCAATTATCTATACATCAACCGCCTTATCTGTCAATTGTATGGGATAAATTGACCGCTAATTACCGGAATCTGTGGAAGACAGTTCCCTACAATCGTTACTTTATCAACAGTGTCTTTATCGCCACTGCATCAACGCTTCTCACACTGTTTTTCTGCTCGCTTGGTGGTTACGCGTTTGCCAAATATCAGTTTTGGGGACAGAAGGTACTGTTCGGCATTCTCCTCGCTTCCATGATGGTCCCTTTTCATGTGCTGCTGGTTCCACTGTTTGGACTGATGTACGACATCGGATGGCTTAATAGTTATAAAGCAATCATCATCCCATTTTCGGTAGGTGCGTTTGGCGTATTTTTGATGCGCCAATTTATTGTCACGATCCCGTCGGAGCTGCTTGATGCAGCACGTATTGACGGTTGTTCTGAGTTCGGCATCTATTATAGAATTGTGTTGCCTATTATCAAACCCGCGCTGGGTGCGTTGACGATCTATTCCTTTTTAGGCTCATGGAACGGCTATCTCTGGCCCCTCATCATTTTACGGGATGAAGCAAAATATACGTTACCGATCGGATTAGCGAATCTTGTCGGTATCTATCGTCAAGATTACGGTATGCTGATGGCTGGCACATTGCTGTCACTCATGCCGATTGTTATTCTCTTTTTAGCGATGCAGCGCGAGTTTGTACAAGGGATTACTTTAGGAAGCGTCAAGGAGTGAAAAATGTCTGATTATACTACAGTCACGAAAACGAAAGCAATACGAGAAGGGCGCGGAAAGGCTTTTACCGTCAATGGTAGGCGAGTCGCAATCTTCAATGAAAATGGTAAATTCTGTGCTGTGGACAACACATGTCCGCACGCTATGGGTTCACTCGGCAGAGGCAGAATTCGGAACGGTATCGCTGTGTGCCCCGTCCACGGCTACGCCTATAATACAGAAACTGGAGAATGCCAAACTGACCCACGCCTCCGCATCAGGACTTATCCGTTGATTGTTGAAGGCGAGGAGATCAAAGTTGAGGTGAAACAGTGAAATCTAATTGTGTATACATAATGCTTTTAGGTTAGGACTTATGCATTGTTCAAATTGCGTGCGGGTGATTTGAGTTGCTGACAGAGATACTCAACGAGTCATCCACGTTTGACTTGATAAAAGGTTTCCCAGTTTCATCGGCTTTTCACATCAGGTACACCCAAACCCAGAAAGCACTACTGATGTGACTGCAGACGATACGCGACAACGGACAGGGGCAAGCGGTATCTCACGCGCAGCCGGTTTCTCTACAGTGGTGTCCCCAAAAAGGATGTATCCCTGACAGGTCTGGATAATACCAGGTTTGACGTGCTTCCAGACCTGCTTCGGTGTCAACTGATCTCTGACGAGATACCGGTTGATTTGATCAGGACTAAAACTTTCAGAAGGGCCCGCGAAATGTGTCAACATATAATTCAAAGGCGTGTTGAGCAGATATTGACAATAATCAACACGGGTTGGTTTCGGCATTTTTATTTTTCTCCTCGGATATCATCTTAATCGAGGACTGAGAATATATCAACTCATTTTCTAATGTTGCGTAAGTCGTATTCTAAAAATTATCTCTCTCAATTTGCGAAAAAACGCATCTGTGATATTGTAATACATTAGACTCATACGTTTACCAAAAAGGAGAAATCATGGCGGTTCAGATTGCAATTATCGGGTGCGGGGGAATGGCAAATGGACATCTTAACACCTACCTTAC
>RKRO01000158.1 GCA_007571355.1 Candidatus Poribacteria bacterium
TTACATGTGTAGCATAGGAAACCGACATCCTGTGCCATCACAACAAATAACTTCATAGTTCACACGACGATATAAGTGTATAAGTAATTACGGTATCTACTATAATACCGCAACTGTTGTGAATTGATAAAGCTCTCGCCGTCAAAGCGGAGGGCAAACTTACCACAACGTGGGGAAAAGTTAAGTCCTATCATCGCCGCTAAGCGCAACCAAGCATAATATTGCGAAATGATACTATACAGACATATCACAAAAGACGATAATGTTTGATTCACCAGAAATAGAAAAGGCTCCGGATTTCACGAATCCAGAGCCTTTTTGTGCATGAGAAACGGCTAACGGCTTAATTTTTGTGGCAAATCACTGCTGTGATCCAACACAACCGTTTAAGAAACGGAAAACATTTAAGGAGAGATATATCGATCGTTTTGAGCAAACGGAAGGACGTTCTGTAAAGACTTGGAATAACGAGACATTTCTGCCAGAACAGGGCCCCCACGGCAGAAAGATGAAATTCACGATGCTCTAAACTCTCAAATTCAGCACCGACTTTTTCAACATCATGAATTGAGAAATAGCGTAACTTCGCGGAATATTTCAGAAACATCTTCCGATACAACCACGCTATCGGGTGATAGCGCATATTCTCGATGAAGATCGCTTTCCCACCAGGTTTAAGAACCCGGTAACACTCTTTAGCAGTTTGAGCGTGTTCCGTAAACACCAGCACCGATTTGGAGATAATGAAATCGAAGGTATTATCTGGAAAAGCGAGGTGCATCGCATCCATCAATGCAAAGTTAACCGACTCGGCAACATCATGTTCCGATGCCCGCGCCTTCGCTTCAGCAAGCCGAAAAGACAGGAGATCAATACCGATGACAGATGCCCCCCGCTTCGCTAACAGTGTCGCAGTACCACCTGTCCCTGTCCCTAATTCCAGTACCTTTTTCTTTTCCAAAGTCCCCATTTTCGGAAGAATATACTCGAAGACGGGAACATAGAAATCCTCCCACCACAACAAAAGGTCTGATTCAACACTATCGGAACGCTCGGTAGATCGTTGTCCTTTAAGTGCCAACATATTGTTCAATTTTAGCATAAAAAGCGCAGCTTGAAACGAAGTGGAATGGTTTTTGCTTAGGTGTTCTTCAAGTCTACGGAAAGGCGTTTTCAACTTTCAGCCCGCCTCAACGAACCGCAAGGAAAATTAAAAAATTTTCCCCATCTTTCGTAGAGCATCAATACAACGCTCAGCACACTCAATCGGTGGGTACGGATAACTCTCCTGCTCAACAATATACCACTCCGTGCCGCCGACAGTTTCGCAAGCATGGAACACAGCATCCCACGGAATCTCACCTTCACCAATGAGTGCTTTGTCATTCGTGGCAGAGTATTCTTTGATATGCACCAGTTTCGATCTACCGGGGTAGCGTTCAATAAACGACACAGGGTCGGAACCGGCGCGAAGCGTATGACCAATATCAATCTGCATCACGACATCATCGCGGGTGTTACCGCCGAATGTATCCCATGGCACTTCACCATCTACTGGCATGAATTCACCCGTGTGGTTGTGGTACCCCGTAAACATCCCTTGGTCAGCGATTTTCTCGGCGATGCTATTAAAAAGTTTTGCTGTGTCGAGCCATGCCCGCCGAGAACCTTGGTATTCTGCGGGTAACCCCGGCACAATCAGATACGGATTTCCCAGGATCTGATTGAATTCGACCGTTTTGGCAAGTTCATCACCGAGGAGTGTGTTCACTCCTGTATGTGTGCCAGCAATCTTCAACCCGAGGTCATCGCACATTCCGCGTAATTCTTCCGCAGATCGGTCGTAGTAACCAGCAAACTCAACACCTTCATATCCCATCTGTGCAACGGCTTGGAGCGTCAAAGATAGGTCGCCAGCACAATCGCCTCTGACAGAATACAGTTGTAATGCAATCGGAACTCTATCGCTCATAAAATTCTCCTGATGCTCTTGTAGGCACGGCTTAGAAACGCACCTTATTCGTTTATGACATCGGTAAGTTGATGACCTGACCGCTATCTGCTGATACCAAGCCTGCTTCAAGAATCTCTTGCGCATCCCGACTCACTTTAGGACTGCACAAGCCTTCAATCGGCGCGCCTGTTTCTAAGCAGTGAATAAAATATTCGACTGCATTGCGCCGCCCTTCTGGCAGCTGCTCAGGGGACACCACTTCTGTATCCTCGCCTGCTCGATGCAGATGCACCTCGTTACCGCTTACCATCAGAGCACCCTCAGTACCATAAACCACTGGATTCGGTGTAACATAACCGACCTTTTGCGTCCAAGATGCCTCCGTGATGCCGAAAGCGTTACCGTACTTCATAACGATGACAGCGTTATCATCCGGCACAGGATAGTCTTTGACGAAGGTACCACGGAAAGCCGTTACCTGTTCAGGTAGACCGAGCAGATAAGCACACATATCCGCACAATAGCAGCAGTAATCCATCAACGCGCCTGCCCCATTTTTCTCTTCATCGTAGAGCCATTCGTAGAAATACCGAGAGCATCCGATCTCCTTCGGCCCGTTGTGTGCAGAACGCCACTTAAAATAGAAAAGGTCACCGATTGCACCGTCTTTGATGAGATTCATCGCCGTATTAAGTGATGGACTCCAAGCAGTGGGCCAATTCACCATAAGCAGGGTCCCAGCATCCGCTGATGCAGCAAGCATCCGGTCCGCCTGTGAGAGACGCGCCGCCATCGGCTTTTCTGAAACGACGTGGACACCCTTTGATGCCGCAGCCTCAACAATATCGGCACCCGCACTGTTCTCCGCTGATGCTTGGACGATGTCCAATGCCTCTTTCTCTATCATCTCTTGCCAAGAGTTATAGATGTTCTCAACACCCGTTTCGTTACTAAATTGCGTGCGCAACTCCGCATTGACATCGCCTGCAGCGACGATCTCGACGTTCGGATGTGCCTTCCAGTGCCGGAGTTCACCCCACACATGGTCATGCACAAGCGAAGCGAAGCCAACGCGATATGTTTTTGACATCAATAATACCTCCTATAAGCGCGCTCGCTGTATCAGCGCGCAATATGTGTACGCTTAAAAACGAGTTTACAAACGAATTCATCTATTCTTCAGCCCGAACCGCAATTTTAATCGCGGTTTCGCCGTTAATGCGATAGCCGCCGTCAAGTGCTTTAAAGCCGTCTTCGACCTGTGAAAGTGGCAGTTGATGGCTAATCATATCGGCGAAGGGCAACGCGCTCTGCTCAAGGAGCGGTAAACCGCGAACGAAATGTTCATAAGTGCTGCCCCAGATCGCCTCCACACGCAGGTTTTTGCGCATAAGCAGTTGATTAATGTTGAAGTCAATTGACCCCATATCCACAAAGTGACCAACCTCAACAAAAGTACCACTGCGCCGCGTATAACCCAATCCTTCCGGCGTAGCGGGGAGAAAACCAGCACACTCAAAGACGACATCCGCGCCTTCTTTGCGCGGGGTCTCCGCTTTCACAAGTTCTGTCCGCTCTTCAACAGAGGTGACTTCCTCGATATTAATCGTTACGTCTGCACCAAGTCGTTTCGCGAGTTCCAATCGTCCAGCGGGTCCACCGACCATAATCGCTTTTGCAGCACCGCTTAACTTCGCGCATGCAAGCGTTACAAGACCAATAGCCCCGGAACCTTGCACAACAACGGTATCACCGAGTTTTATCTCACCGCGCATTGCAGCGTGAACCCCAACAGTAAACGGTTCTGTCAACACGGCGACTTCAGGTGAAGCATCGGTTTTTATGAAACAGGTATTTGCCAGGCAAAGATACATATAATCCGCAAACCCACCGCGAAAATGCGGTGCTTCATCGGGGTTCCACTGGAAACCATAAGCACCATAACTCGTCCCGGGTGCAAAGATAACCCTGTCTCCTTCTTTAACCCGGTTTCCGACATAGTCGGTTTCCACGTCTTCACCGAGCGACTCAATAATGCCGACGTTTTCATGCCCCAATAGCACCTCTGTCTGGAAACCGTTCTGCCAGTTATGCAGATCTGTCCCGCAGATACCGGCTAACTCTTGACGCAGTAAGACCGTATTCGGGGCCGGTTCCGGCACTGGATATTCACGAATCTCAAAATCTTTGCCGTGTGCGACGACGGCTCTCCCCGTCCGACTCATATCTATCTCTCCTTGGATTAGTTTTGCCAAGAAACGTTTTTTAAGCGCGCCTCCATTCGGCGATCCTCAGATATATTTCCGCTTCTTGCGTGAAATCAACACAATCGCTATAATAGCAATAATCGTAATCTGCCACCAGAATGCCTCAAAGATTTCCCAGAAAAAGTTAAATCCGATCCAAAGCAGGACCTCAATTCCCACGATCATTGCTGTTTTGTTCCAAGGAAAGTCAGCACGGTACTGCTTCTTCAACCTATCGGCGTATAACCACGAAACACCTAATGTACCAGCAACCGCAAGGAAAAATAAGAAGTTGACGATCCCTTGGATGTTATTTAAAAAACCTAACATTAGAATTTACCCCTTTTAAGTTTGATTTGCTATTATAGAGACACACCAGTGCAAAAAGATAGTAAAAACTTGTCTACACACCGATTCCGTTCTGCTCACGCTTCAGAGAAAACACGCTCCGGACAACTATAGACCGCCATGCTCTGTCCCCGCATGAAACCGATTAATGTAAGATTTCCTTCCTGCGCGAGATCAACGGCGAGTGTAGATGCAGCAGAAACAGCAACGACAATCGGGATGCGAGCAAAGAGTGCTTTCTGAACAATCTCAAAACTTGCACGACCACTCACCATCAAAACATGCTGCTCAAGCGGCACCAAATCAGACAGCAGTGCTTGACCGATCACCTTATCAACGGCGTTATGTCTGCCTATATCTTCTCTAACAATCAGGAGTTCGCCTTCAGCATTGAACAACCCAGCAGCGTGAAGTCCACCTGTCTTTTCAAAGACCGATTGCGCTTTTCTTAACCGATCATTAAGCCGATAGAGCACCGCTTGATTCAGTCGGAACCCTGATTTTAAGGGTGACACCTGCTGCCGAACGGATTCAATCGTCATCTTGCCACAAAGTCCACAACTTGCATTCGCGTGGAAATTTCGCTGCCATCCCGATTGCGCGTCGAGGTCCAACATTTCCCGAAGTTGAACATTGACAATATTCTGGAACGATGATGCCTCTGGGGCCTCTATATCAGAATCACTTTCCTCACAGTATGCGATAATCTCAATGTCATCACTGGAAGCGATAAGACTCTCTGTATAAAGAAAACCGGCGGCGAGTTCAAAATCGTGTCCCGGAGTCCGCATCACAACGATTAAGCTCTGCTGCCTTACGCGGATCTCAAGCGGTTCTTCAACAACCAATTCATCTGCTGTGCGGATAGGTTCTGCATCTGACCAACGCGTAATAAATTTTGTGGATGTCGGTTGCATGGTTTTAAGTCCGTACATGTCTATGAACAAATATTATTGGAGGTTCATAGCTGCTAACCCGTTGTCCGTCGCGATCCATACCCTACCGTTACCTACCGCAAATGCGTGTATTAGCAATTCACCGGTAATAATTCGCGGGGTCATTGTATCTTCCCATTCACCAGAACGGGTATGATGCGTATAGAAAAGATCGTCCGTCGCGATCCACAACACCAAAGGAGTCGCGGGTGGCGGCGGTTGGATTTCTAATGCCTCTGTTTCAGAAGAAAATTCCACAGCAGGTGCCTCGTTATCTTCCACGACGGGTGAATCGTCAAGCACGCCTTCAATGTAAATATTCCTTAATTTTTTCTCATCTACTATGCCTGTATGGAGCGTCGTTGATTTTCCGTTCAATCCATCCAAATCTGCGCGAAAATAACCGTTGGCCTGCTCATCAGTATTGAACCACGTAAAAAGCAGATGATCTTCAGCCGTATCAAATCCAACAACCGTCATGCCTTTGCGCATCTCCGTTGAGTTATAGAGCGACCATTCCTCGGTTTCACGGTTAAACGTCACGACTGCACCATCCGCTGAAGCACCCCACACCGTTGTAGATGTTAGCAACAACGTCTCAATATTATCTGCTTGAATGAAACTCTGCTGTCTATTGTAAACAACTGGAGGTTCAATATTACTGCGAGTTTTACGGACGACACCGTTATCCGTAGCAAACCAAACCTCCGTATCATCCATCTTGATGTCTTTGACCCAGGCAGGCAATCCATCGGTTAACGTGTAGGTACCCCGGATTTCGCCAGCCGATTTATTGTAATGAATCGCGCCTTGAGAACGTGTACCGATCCACACATCATCTGAGTCCACCGCAATGGATCGTACATCTGGTACCGTTTCCGTCGAACTGTTTATCAGTCGTGGCACTTTTGACATCGGGGTCCAGTTATTGAAATCCGTTCCAAAGAGCATCACACCGTTCGGTGTACCCACCCATAGCCGCGTGCCATCAATCGCAATCGCTTGAACACGATTGTCAGGCAGATGTTCCGCGACTGTGTAGACTGTCCAACGAGTTTGATCCACAATCTGTTTCGCACGTTCCTTCATCGTCTCATCAACGCTCATATCGTGGACCTGTGCAGCTTCACTCCTGGCTTCTTCAACTCTACCCAATTTCAAGTTGACTTCAGCACGGGTCAAGCGTGCCTCATAAACCCACTCGCTCACTGGATAGCGGAGAACAAACCCCCGTAAAGTATGAAGGGCATTTTCCAATTCACCCTTTCGCGCTTGTAGTTTGCCAATAAGGAAAAGTGCCTTTTCGTGGGACAACATGTCCGGATACTGTTTGACCGCCGATTCCAAAAGTGATAATCCTTCATCGTCATCTGCTAACTTTTCAACGAACAAGAAACCCGTAATATAACTTAACCCGGGTACAGATGCGTGGTCTGGATAATACTGTAGGATCAGTCGATAGTTCTCTACGGCTTTACCGTAAGCCTCATTGGCGAGCGCAGCATCTCCAAGTTCCCGAAAATGCGACACCAAGTCAAAATTCGCCGCATCAAGGATCGCCACAGAACGGAAACGTTCCAAGGCGTTTGTATTGTCGCCATTCGTCTTGTAAAGTAAACCGAGTTGATAATGCGCATCTGGGTATTTCGGAAACTCTTCGATAGCAGCTTCAAAACGGTTTTTCGCTTGTTCAGGAAGTCCTAACTCCAGCAGCATAAGCCCGTTCCGAAAATACTTCGCAGCAGTGCGATCTGCGATGTTCGTCAGGTCTGATGTGAAACTAAGGCGATATCCCATCACAGGAAGTCGTAAAATCTGCCCCTGATATTCAATTTCAAAATGAGTATCAGTGCCACCACGCCAAATGCCGCTCAATCTATCGCCGTTCTCCCGATCCACGATAACGTACTGTTGACCATAAGCCAGCTGCTGCTGATAGGCGAACAGAACGATTAATGTTATGAGCAAAAATAGGTGAAAAATTTTCTGTTTTTTGGTATGTGTGTGTGTTCTAAACATCTGGTGCAACATATTTTACCTTCAAAACACGGATTGATAGATATTTGTTAGCATTAATAATATCAGAAACGTTGGGAAATGTCAAGACCGTTTGGCAGAACCATTCAGTTTTCATAAGGTGCTTTTTTAACGAGTTCAAGAGTTTGCTAAGGGGTTACGGCAAAATACCACAGCTAACTTGCAAGGCATCCTCATCAAAGCGGTTTAAAGAGTTCTGAATATCAAGATACAAGTTTCAGCAGGATTCAGTCCGCCATAATTTATATAGTTGACATAAGAGAAATATTGGTCTATAATGCTCTCATAACATTCATCAAATACAAAGCGTAGGAAAATATGAAAAGAATCGCAATCATCTTTTTACTTGTGGGGTTTAGCGTGCTGTCTTTGTCGGCACAGACTATGGCATTAGAACATCAGCACAGCGAGGCGCGGCGACTAGAACTTAATTCGGGGTACAATGCTCTTCTGGCGCAAGGTTTAGAAGAGCAAGACGTAGGTGTGCCCAAAACCAAACTGAATCCCTCAAGGCAAGAAGAAAACCTTGTAGAGAGTGACGAAAGCACAGAACAGAATTTGGAAAAGGTTTCAAACGACCCGATACAGCAGGTTGAAACTGCAGACTCGGAAAACGCCAAAACCCCTGCGGAAACGCGCACGGAGTGGAAAAAAACACAACGAATCTTCATAGTCGTTAACGATTATGAATTAGCACCAGATGCGGTCATAACAACGCTTGTCATAATCGCGGGAGACGCGAAACTATACGGGCGTGTTACAGGAAATGTACTGGTCCTCGGTGGAAATGTTGAACTCGGATCAAACGCGCAGGTGAACGGAATGCTCCATCTTATCGGTGGACAGGTCACGGGAAACATAGAACGGATAGCACACCTTCAGGTGAGCAACCGCTGGCAGATAGTCCCTGCTGTCGTGAAAATTGTGATGTACCCCTATAGCAGCTTTTGGCCGACCGATAAGATGACGGGCTTCCCATTCACGATCATTAAGTTTGTACTCCTACTTATTATGTACCTGATGATAGTCGCCGTATTCCCGGAACCAGTAGACACCGTGAGTACACTGTTGGCACATCGACCCATTGGAAGTATACTCTTCAGTCTCCTGATGTTGGCTGTGATACCATTGATTCTTGCGTTACTGACCGTTTCAATCGTTGGTGTCCCGCTTATGTTGCTGGCGGTGTCACTCCTACTACCGTTAGCCCTCTGCGGTAAAGCAGCAATTTTCCTTACACTCGGCGGCACTCTCTTTTCAGGGCGATTGAAACCGCTTGCAGCAATTTTCGGTTATATCCTCTACTTTATGGCGACAGCACTCCCCTATATTGATTGGGTAACGTTTCTCGTTGTCAACACCCTTGGTATTGGGCTCTGCTTACGGAGTGGCATCAACATGATAAGACCACAAAACCGAAGGCGAAATACATCCCTACTCCCCGGTAATGAGTGGAGTCCGCGCTCAGAAAGGATGTAACTCACATGCAATTAGCATCACCCTTTTTTTTAATTTTGTTTATCATAGTCCCGCTGATGTTTATTGCTTCCCGATGGCCGCGCAAACGGACAATCACCCCGGTCGTGCGTTTTTCTGACTTCAACTACGGCTTTGCAGCAGGCGTTCAGAAGATGCGGCAGACTTTCTCAGTAAAAGTACTGCCTATCCTGAAGGTTTTAAGATTTATTGTCCTCGCGCTCCTCATCGTTACGCTTGCTCGTCCACAACTTTCACAAAGCCGTGAACATAGCGTCTTGCAGGGGATTGACATCCTCTTAGTCCTTGACATCTCGGAAAGCATGCGTGCAGAGGATTTTGCAGGGTCAAATCGTATCCAAACTGCAAAATTGGTCATTAGCGATTTTCTCAAACATCGCAAAAACGATCGCATCGGTCTAGTTATCTTTGCAGGTGAAAGTTTCACGCTCTGTCCTCTCACATTAGATTATCCAGTGTTGGCGGAACTCCTTAGCGATGCAGAGATCGGGCAGTTAGAGGATGGAACGGCTATCGGTGATGCACTCGCGACAGCAACGCATCGGCTACGCACCTCAGCATCAAAAACGAAGATTGTTATCCTTTTGACCGACGGCGAAAATAACGCTGGAAGTATTGCACCCGAAACGGCAGCAGCACTTGCAGCATCCGACGGGATTAAAGTTTATACAATTGGCATGGGAAAAGAGGGCGGGGCGCGTATCCCTTATGCCGATACAACGTTCGGCAAGCGATACCGAGAGGTTCTAACCTACCTCGACGAAGGAGCACTAAAACAAATCGCTAACACAACAGGGGGCAGTTATTTTCGGGCTACAGATGAAGAATCGCTGAAACATATCTATACAGAAATTGATAGATTTGAAAAGACAAAATTCGAGGTAATTAACACTATCATCCAC
>RKRO01000535.1 GCA_007571355.1 Candidatus Poribacteria bacterium
TAGGGGAAACGAGTGGCAACTTGCGTTACTGTAGCACAAACTGTTAGTTTGTGTCCCTAATCGGACGCTTTCTTCACCCTGTAGGGGAAACGAGTGGCAACTTGCGTTACTGTAGCACAAACTGTTAGTTTGTGTCCCTAATCGGACGCTTTCTTCACCCTATAGGGGAAACGAGTGGCAACTTGCGTTACTGTAACGTGAGTTTGATAAACACCCAAAGCAGCCGCTTTTCCGCTGAGCGTCCGCCTCCCCCCCTGATAAGGGGGGATCAAGGGGGGTTGTCCTTCTAAAAATCGCAACTTTTCGGGAAATCTATTGCTTTTTTCAGAATGTGCGCCTGCAAGCAGCCACTTTTCCGCTGAGCGTCCGCCTCCCCCCCCTGATAAGGGGGGATCAAGGGGGGTTGTCCTTCTAAAAATCGCAACTTTTCGGGAAATCTATTGCTTTTTTCAGAATGTGCGTCTGCTTGGGAAATCGCTCATATTTTTAAAAACTGGCGTTACTGTAGCACAAACTGTTAGTTTGTGTCTCTAAAGCGCAAACGAACAGTTCGCGCTACAAATACAGAACTCCTGTTTATCGTAGATTTTGAAAATATGTATACACTTTTTCTGATGGGCGAGGCGACCTCGCCCCTACGATTTTTGGCAAAGGTATTGTAGAATAGGAGACCGTTAACACCACACGCCGCATGGCGAAAAGCCCGTGCAACAAAGGGGATTCCGGCAGCGACGGCGTTCCCAACCAACACTTTGAAACAAATCTTACGAAGCCTCTCCGTCAACTGATAACAACACAACCCACACAAGAGTCACTGTTCATAGGTAGGAAACCATTCATTGCCCGTTCAGACGTGCAATAAATCTCACGACTACAAACCAATATATCTACAATAGGAGACAACGAATGGCAATTCTATACGTTACCCGCCAAGGTGCCATGCTCCACAAATCTGGAAACCAGATCATCGTCAAAAAAGATGGCGAAGTCCTTCAGGAAATCCCGATTGTCCACCTCGACGAGGTCGCCATCTTCGGCAATGGACACATCACGACACCAGCGATAGGGTACTTACTGAGTCAAAACATACCTGTCTCTTTTCTTTCCTCACAAGGAACATACAAAGGCAAGCTCCAACCGCCCTACGCGAAAGATACGCGGATCCGTCAGTGTCAATATGCTGTGGCGGCAGATCCACCCCAGTGCCTTGAATTCGCGAAATGTTTCGTCCGAGGCAAAATAACAAACGCTATCCGGTTTTCGCAACGGCAACGCACCCAAAATGCAGCGGTGAAATCAGCAATACAAGCGGCGCGTCAAACCTTAGCCAGACTCGAACGTGCCGAGAACCTGGAATCCTTACTCGGATACGAAGGCACCGGCGCTGCCGCACACTACCGGGCGTTCCGAGAACTGCTTACACACGATTGGGGGTTTACCACGCGACAATTTCGACCACCGCCCGATCCAATTAACGCAATGCTTTCACTCGGTTATACGCTTCTACACAACCACGTCTACGCCTTCGCTCACGTCGTCGGATTAGACCCGTACTGCGGATACTTCCATCAACCCAAACATGGGCACGCCGCATTGGCATCAGACCTCATGGAGGAATTCCGTCAAATTATTGTCGACGGATATGTGCTTTCACTTGTCAACAACAAGCGAGTCCGCCCAGAAGATTTCGAGCAGACGAACAAGGGGATCCGCTTTACCAAAGCAGCGTTAGATAAATTCCTGGCTGGATACTACGGTCGGATGCAGCAAACCTTCCAGCACCCGACACGGAACGAGAAAACGACTTACCTCCGGGCTATCGAATTACAAGTCAGGCATCTCACACGCGTGATTACGGATGAGGAGCCGACATATAAACCGTTTCTCATCCGTGCATAAGGCACTATTTCACTGTGTGGATGGGCACGCCCGCCCATCCACTCTTCCATTGGGTTTCCTTATCCCCACAGATTCTTTGAAAACCGGTAACGCCATCTCCTCCTTTACAACGGTAGGACACAAAAAAAGGGGCGTGTAAAGTTTTGGGCATAGCCTTATTTTTTCGACAGAACAGGTTTGTTTACAGAGCACGCCGCTGGCGTGCAAGAAGGTTACCCGCCTTTATCTATAGACATGTTGCTCCGCTGGAGCAAAGAGACCTCTTTAACAGATAAAGCCCTCTTCACGCCAGCGGCGTGCTCTGTCTATAGAAAACCGGCTGCCCAAGTTTCTGCACGCCAGCGGCGTGCTATGTGTATTAACGAAGGGTCTGTCGGGTAAAACCACCTCTGTAAGGGAACGCTGCCAAAATATTTACATACCCCAAAAAAAGAAAAAACTTGACATTTACGCCAATTTACGATACACTTAATACAGACACACAAACGCGATCCGTTAATCGGGTGCCGATGCCGCTTAAAATACGCAAGAACGCACGTAGTGTCTGGATTTGAATCCATTTTTGCTAAAAAATCGCGTTTGGGTCAATGCACACGTGGGTTTGCGGAATTTTTGGGGTAAATTTTGAATCGAGAAGAACCTCGCGCAGCTCGCGTTTGGTTTTGGCGTTTTGGAGCCACGGCCCCACTGGGCTCAAAATAGAGGCTGTTCAGATACGCTTTCCCGTTTGAAGGGAATTGAAACGGAGATAATCCCTTTATCAGGGGGAATCATCTGAAAGTATGTTCAGATACGCTTTCCCGTTTGAAGGGAATTGAAACACTCTAAGCCTCTGTTAAGTATCCTGCCCCGCATCACATGTTCAGATACGCTTTCCCGTTTGAAGGGAATTGAAACGAAAAGGAAAAAAAATAGGCAACATAGTGGCGTTGTCAAACACAAGTTCAGATACGCTTTCCCGTTTGAAGGGAATTGAAACTCATCAACTCTTCGACACGAGTGATCGTGTCACGCAAGTTCAGATACGCTTTCCCGTTTGAAGGGAATTGAAACAACCAGTGGCAAGAATGCTACCAACATCGTCACTCTTGATGAAGTTCAGATACGCTTTCCCGTTTGAAGGGAATTGAAACTATGTTATTCAGAACCACACCAACCTCTTTCACCCTTTTAGAAAGTTTTAATGTTCAGATACGCTTTCCCGTTTGAAGGGAATTGAAACTCGTCAAAGAACCGGAGATAACACTCAGATTCACCCTTCACAAGTTCAGATACGCTTTCCCGTTTGAAGGGAATTGAAACTTCTATGCTAACTGTTTTGTGTTTAAGGTTCTCAAGGAAGTTCAGATACGCTTTCCCGTTTGAAGGGAATTGAAACCACCAACCTCTTTCACTCGCTTCGAAAGTTTTAAGTTCAGATACGCTTTCCCGTTTGAAGGGAATTGAAACAGGTTTTCCCACCAAAATACTTCATGAATGGCTTCCGACAAGTTCAGATACGCTTTCCCGTTTGAAGGGAATTGAAACTCAAGGATTGCGAAGCGATCCGTGCGCGTGCTTCCAACTTAATAGTTCAGATACGCTTTCCCGTTTGAAGGGAATTGAAACAATTGGATTATAGAAGAATTCGGTCTAGTTCCTCAATGAGGGGGTTCAGATACGCTTTCCCGTTTGAAGGGAATTGAAACACAATCGCGATTGGGTTGGGGTTGTAATAAAATTCGTTCAGATACGCTTTCCCGTTTGAAGGGAATTGAAACGTAAGATCTGTTTTCGTTCGCCCCAGAGATGTGCGTTCAGATACGCTTTCCCGTTTGAAGGGAATTGAAACTCACGCTCTGCCAACGCAACATAATCGGACTCAGCTGTTCAGATACGCTTTCCCGTTTGAAGGGAATTGAAACTCAGCTGAGACAACTGATACCTGATAGCATCGGCCTCGCCCGTTCAGATACGCTTTCCCGTTTGAAGGGAATTGAAACGTGTCGTGCATTGATAATAGCATCAAATTGCTCTGTGGTAGTTCAGATACGCTTTCCCGTTTGAAGGGAATTGAAACCTCTCTGAGCCGGTGTATCGACACATCGTCTATATAGCGTTCAGATACGCTTTCCCGTTTGAAGGGAATTGAAACATGGTCATAATGTTGAGCTCCTTGAAAAAGTTAGTTAAAGTTCAGATACGCTTTCCCGTTTGAAGGGAATTGAAACAGCCTGTTTCGCTCGGCGGCGTGTTGACCGCTTCCAGCGTTCAGATACGCTTTCCCGTTTGAAGGGAATTGAAACCTTTTCCCAACCATGCACGCGGACTCCTTGGTGTATGGAGTTCAGATACGCTTTCCCGTTTGAAGGGAATTGAAACTTCATTGGTCTGCCAGCGTTCTCTGGCGTGCCGTAGTAGTTCAGATACGCTTTCCCGTTTGAAGGGAATTGAAACGTGGTTATTCAACGGTGGCAGCGGTCCTTCGCTGACCTCTGTTCAGATACGCTTTCCCGTTTGAAGGGAATGAACTGGTTACCAGTTATCGGTTGTCAGTTGTCAGTTAGAGAGGATTCTCCATCCCCAACGGCTACCGATAACCGATATGCTTTCCTGTTTGAAGAGAATTGAAACAAAAACTGAACTTGTCAGCGATATCAGCAGTAATAGTTTAAACACACTTTCCCGCTCAAAGGAAATTGAAACGAGCATTTCCGCTTAATTGAGCGGGTATTGATTGCTTACAACGCATCACTTGAATTAGCCAAGGCGATAAAGCGGCTTGCCCAATTCCGAATTGGGTTCGGCGTTCAGACATTTGCGAGCGTATGATGCAAGAGGGCTTATCAGGCGGTGAAACCAACGGCCTTGACGAAATGAAATCGATGGACACTTATAGTAAAGCCAATAATTATTGAAGCACATCCTATCGAAACGAGGCACCTCTGCTTCCCCCTGATAGGGGGCGGAGGTTTGTCTTCCGAAAAATGTGCATTGATTTTTAGATTTTAACGCCAGTTTGATTAATCACTTCGGACGTGTTGCACGTTCTATTTTCGCAGCACAGAAACGTGAATCGTAGCACAAACTTTTAGTTTGTGCAGTAGAGACCTCAATTAACATTAGACGTTACATACGTCTAACATTTATCAAACTCACGTTAGATTTTACGATAAGTCTGTAGAAAGACTTGTGCCACTCAGCCTAAAAGTTTACAAGAGCAGCTTTTGACGCAAGTGAAACGTTTAGAATGAAAGGAGAGATTTGATCATGCAAGCGAATTCACATTTAAGCGACAGCAACAAACTGACCGATGCGCAGATGCGTGATTTTATTGTGAATGGACACCTCACCCTAAAAACCGATCTGCCACGCAGTTTTCATGAAACTATCTACCGCAAAACGCAGGAATACACCGCAAAAGAGGGGAATTTAGGGAACAACATCTTGCCGCGTGTTCCTGAACTGCAAGCGGTTTTTGAGGATCCCGCCGTACGTGGTGCCTTCACAAGTATTCTCGGCGAGAATTACGTCATGCATTCACATCGGCATCCACACCAAAACCGTCCACACAGTGACGGACAAGGATTTCACAAGGATAGCTACTGGGGCTATCAGAAAGTGCGGCACCACCGCCCGCGCTGGGCAATGGCGTTCTACTATCCACAAGATGCACCGCTTGAGATGGGCCCCTCGTCTGTCTTACCGGGGACACAGTATTATAGCACCCGGATCACTGAAAACAACGCTGGCGAATTAGCACTCAGTGGCGAGGCGGGCACGATAACAATTATCCACTTCGATCTCTGGCACCGCGCCATGGCGAACCAGACGGATAAAACACGTTATATGATGAAGTTCCAATTCATCCGGATGGACGCACCACAAGCACCGGAGTGGAACGTGACGGATCCACAGTGGAAACCTGAAGACATCCACCCATCGACCCCAGCACATCATGGGACATGGCGACATGTCTGGAACTGGATGACAGGCGACTCCAACGGACGAACCGCAGGACCAGCCAACGGAAACCTCGCAGCCCCCATCGCAGCGTTAAGCAACGACGACGATGCCGTTCGCGCCAGTGCAGCGGATGAACTCGGTCTCTTGGGACAATCCGCAACAGAGGCGATTCCGCAACTTATCCAAGCGTTACGAGACGGTTATGAACCTGTCCGCTTGAACGCCGCTTACGCACTCGGAACAATCGGCGAACCGGCAGTGCCCCAACTCATTGAGACACTCGGCGATGAAAACGGCCCCACGCGACGGATGGCAGCGTACGCACTCGCCGCCGTCGGCGCACCAGCCGTGCCTGCCTTGAGTGAAGCATTGCAACACACTGAGGATGCCGTGCGCACTGAAGCCGCTTATGCCTTAGCACAGATAGGTGACGCAGCGGAACCGGCTATTCCGGCGTTGATGGAACGGACGAAAGACGCATGCGCTGAAGTACGGCGTTACCTCGCTGATGCTTTCGGTGGTATTGGTTCGGCTGCCGCACCGGCTGTCCCCGCCCTCATTGAGATGCTCGAGAACGATGAAGATAAACAGGCACGCTTTGAAGCCGCATTAGCACTTGCACAGATCGGCCCCGCTTCAAGTGCCGCTGTTCCAGCACTCGCGAACGCCCTTAGAGACCCGGATCGCTATGTCCGAGACAATGCTATCCACGCACTGAAGCGTATTGATACCATCGAAGCGGAATCCGCACTCTTTGACTATCTGCTTATGGCAAGATGGTGCCCGATCACAAACCGCGCAAGCACGCACTAACAAAGTTTGAGGGAATCCACAGATGGACGACGAACTTCTCATAAAAAACGGAACCCTAATCGATCCCGCGCAGGGCATCCATGCACGCAAAGATGTCGCATTCGCGAACGGGCGCGTCTCAGCAATCAGCGATGACATCCCGACATCCGAAGCGCGGGAAGTCCTCGATGCATCCGGATGTTTCGTCACCCCCGGGCTTATCGACTTGCACGTACATGTCTTCTACGGTGTCAGCCACTTCGGGATTGAACCCGATCCAACTTGCTTGGCACGCGGGGCGACAACAGTCGTGGATGCCGGTTCCGCTGGCGCAGATACATTTCCAGGGTTCCGTAAATACGTCATCGATGTCAGCGATACCCGCATCCTTGCGCAATTGAACATCTCCTCACAGGGTATGCTCACACAGGAAATTGGCGAGTTAGAAAACCCGGATTATGCAGATGTCGGCAAAGCGTGCCGAATGATTGAACAGCATCGCGACCTCCTCTTAGGGGTCAAGGTCCGATTGACACGAGAGAGTATTGTGGGCGCGCGAGCGGGCATGCTGCCACTGCACAGGGCGCGCGAAGCCGCCGATGCTGCAGGACTCCCCATCATGGTGCACCCCCAAGATGCCTGGTGTGAATCCATCGACGATATATTGGCACTGATGGGAGAACGCGATATTCTGACGCACTGTTTCCACGACATGCCGTGCGGCATCTTAGATGAAAACGGTAATATCCGAGATGCTGTCCACGCTGCAATCGAGCGTGGCGTTATCTTTGACGTTGGGCACGGGGCAGGTTCTTTCAGTTGGGATGTCGTTCAGAAAGCCATGGCGCAGGGCGTTGAACCAACGACAATCTCCTCCGACTTGCACATCTATAACGTCAACGGTCCCGTTTACGATCTCGTGAATGTCGTTAACAAGTTCTTATATCTCGGCATGTCGATCGATGCAGCACTTGCAAAGGTGACGAGTATCCCCGCTGAAACCATCTTGATGCCGGGACAAGTCGGGACATTGGCTGTTGATGCGTGGGGGGATGCAGTCGTGTTTGAACTGCGCGAGGGTGAATGCCAGTTGGTAGACGCGCGCGGTGAAGTGAGGACCAGCAAACAGACGTTAGCACCGATTAGCGTCGTCAAAGGCGGACAAGTCTATCGTCAACACCACACGCACGGTTAAAAATCATAGATGAGATTTCTACACATCCGCTCGACGTGCGATGAATCGCCCTACTACAAACCAACCCGCTCGTCGTAGGGCAATTCATTGCCCATCATCCCTTACATCCACTACGGATGCGGTTCTCCAGCCTGCGGTCTCTCCTTCGGGGCGTTGGCATCCGCTCCGAAACGGATGTGCAACCCCGCACCCGGCGCATGTGTCTGCCCATAAAGCACATGCTTCACACCCCAAAAGACAACTGTCGTCCCTATCAACGTGACCAATCCCCAGATAGCCCCACGCCAAATCCAGTCCGTAAAAGAAAAGAGACTGCCTGTCTGTTTCGCTATCATCTGCGGCCCCAGTGCAACCAGCACGGTGCAGATAATCGCATTGAGTGCAATTACGCCTTCCGTCACCAGCCGATGTGGACTGAAACCGACCAAAGCCCGTTCAAAGTTAAATATCACCATCCACCAGAGCAAGACGAGATAGAGAAGTTGTCCTTTCCCTAACCAGCTTGTCGGAATAAAAGCGAGAGGCTCGCGAAAATGCACCGACAAAAGCCAAACACAAGCGATCCCAATACCGATGTAGAAGAGTTCAAACCAACCGATCCAGCCCCTTGAACGCCGAAGCCAACCGACGACAGGGAGCCCGAAAAACCGTTCCGGTAACCCCTCCACCAGATCCACCCATGTTCCTGCTGCTTTGCGATAATTGACGTATGTGAGTAGAATTAGTACAGTGAACACAGCGAATATTTCTGTCCATTGCGGAAAACTCGCGTTAACTTCCAAAAGTGGTGCCCGGTTCAGAATAAAGCCAAAGGTTATTGCGATGCCGAGTCCGAAGAGAAAACCTTGCGTCTGCTCCATCACGCTATGCCAATTTGTCTGCAATCCTGTCCGGAGATAGATCAGTTTCAGCAATTGTCCGAACGAAAAAGCAACGCCTCCGGCAAAACCCGTCATCAAAGTTGCAAAAGCGACACCGCTGAGTTCATAACGCCAGCAGTACCCCAAGACTCCGATAATCATACCGACGCAACCCGCCCAGTTGTCCCCACGCGGCGGTGTCATACGGAGGCGGCACACATTGACGAGCAACAAAAACCCGCCGAACCAACTGATACCCATATACAGAACGAGATTCGTGCCCATATCCAAACCCCCGCGGAAGAGCGCGACACTGAGTGCAGCGATGATCGCGACCAGGGCAGCCACCCAGTCGGTATCGTACCAATACAACGAACTTTCATGCCGTTGCATCCGGCGCGGTGTAAAAATCCAGTCTATGATGACCGCCTGAAGCGACCAACCGATGAAAACAGCGGCGATCGGCGTAAAGAAAAGCGATAACTGCGTATGCATCAGAAACGCCGGTAACGCAGTGCCGGCACCCCCTAAAGCCGCCCATAGGAAACCTATGGCGAATAAATTTGCGAATCCGTAAAGCACGGTCGGTGAGTGCGGCGAATGGCTGTACCCGACAACCATCATATACGACATACTGCCGCCGAACGACCAGCCGATCGCACCGAACAGCGCAAAGTAGTGGACATGCCGCCACCAATCCTCCCGTCCCGACAGCAGCACAAGTGCCATCGCTGCGAGCGCACCCGGGAGTGCCGCACCGTATTCGTGTCCAAAATTCCCACGTATTCCCCATCCAACACACAGAGACAATCCACACAGAAGTACCATTTCCCACGGAATAATTGCCATATCCATATCTATAATCTCCATCTTACCGCTAATTTTGTTGTTCTATTATGTAGGTTTTCACATTTATTGTCAAATTTTCCATAACACAAACCTCTACACCACCTGCCATCCTTCCGTCCTTCCTGGACGCGCGATCTCCTGATCGCAACGCTTACTGACAACCGATAACTGAAAACTGAAAACTAAAAATTGTATCTATTTCGTGTACGTGATACGATAAACGCATATACAGAAACCGTTATCTATTGGAACGTGAGTTTGATAAATACCTAAAGCAGCCGCTTTTCCGCTGACGTCCGCCTTCCCCCCTGATAAGGGGGGATCAAGGGGGGTTGTTCTTCTAAAAATCGCCGCTTTTCGGGGCATCTCT
>RKRO01000103.1 GCA_007571355.1 Candidatus Poribacteria bacterium
TACGGAGAACACCATCCAAGTCGAGTATCCGAAAGGCAATTGGATTGAGATTGATGGAACGAAGTATCACCTTCTGCAATTCCATTTCCACGCCCCCAGCGAGCACACGGTGGTAGGGGAACTCTACGATATGGAGATGCATCTCGTCCATGAAAGCGAAGACGGCACGTTGGCGGTCATCGGCGTGCTTATTAAGAGCGGAAACGTCAATACAGCATTCGACTCTTTTTGGCACCTAATGCCGTCGGCTGCCGACGCAGCCAAGCAGGTCACGAGTGTCGCTCTAAACGCTTCCGATCTGTTGCCAGATACAAAAGGAACTTATCGTTATGATGGTTCGTTGACAACGCCGCCATGTTCTGAGGGTGTCAAGTGGCTTGTGATGACAACACCGATTGAGATGTCTGAATCGCAAATTGCAGCGTTTAGAGCAATATTCAATGGCAACAACCGTCCGGTGCAACCTTTAAATGGACGCGAATTGTTCGTAACGGAAAATGAGAACTGACAAAAGGAGAGAACATAATGTTTATCGCCACGAACAACGCTATCTATACCGTTGAAGATAGCGGAAATGGTGAACCTACACACATCTATAAGGGCACAGACCAGCAAGATTCCGGCGGGAACGGAAACCATGAGGCGATGGTTTCATTGTCAAACGGTCAAGCCGTGGTGTCCGCCTTGTCGGATGGCACATTACTGGTTTTATCAGAAGATGATGAGAAACGGATTCCGACAGGTATAGCGGATCCGATCGCTTCGTTGCTCGTTGTGCGTGAGGATCCGTTGACACTGCTCATCGGAACGGATGAGGGTGCTTATGTCTATCGCCTTGTTGGTGAAGAGGGCCCCGCTGAACGGATTGCCGCGTTTGACGAATTGGAATGTCGGAAAGATTGGTATACGCCGTGGGGCGGTCCACCCGCTGTCCGGACGCTTGCCAAAACCCAAGACGGTTTTTGTTACGCAGATATCCACGTCGGCAGCATCATGCGTTCCCCCGATGAAGGGGTTTCTTGGGAACCCGTCACGCCAGACCTCAACAAAGATGTCCATCAAGTCACCACGTGTCCTATCGAGGATAATAACGTTTATGCAAGTACCGCCAACGGTGTCTATATTAGTCCAGATCGTGGAAATTCATGGGAACATCGACGTGAAGGTTTGCCGCGACGCTACGGCACCGGTATCGCTGTCCATCCAACGGACCCAGACCTAATGATCGCGACAGTCCAAAATGGCCCGAGAGGCGGTGGTGCTTGGCTCTGCCGTTCAGAGAACGGCGGTGCGACGTGGACAGACCTCAGCACTCAACTTACAGCATCCGCCGATCGGATTCGGACAGGCTATATAGCATTTACATCCGATGGAACGGCATGGGCAGTTATCGGAAAGACGCTTTACATCGGAAAGGATAGAGCCACAGAGTGGAGCCCGTTCTGGACACCCCCTGAACCCCAAGCATCACCTCACGCGTATCCGATCCAATCCCTCGCTGTTTAACCGATCGTTTGGGTTGGTGTTGAGGAGATGTTAAACCATGAAGGTGTTAGGCATTGACTTTACTTTCTTTGCGGTGAGCGATATGCAGCAATCGCTCACCTTTTATCGTGATCTGCTTGGGATTCCATTGGCATGCTTGGTGCATGAAGGCACATGGGCAGAATTTGAGATAAATCCCGGCACGTTGGTATTAGGGCAGGGCTATGATTTCATACAACCCGGCGGTGGAACAGTCGCGCTCGCTGTTGATGACGTGAGAGCTGCTTTGGAAGAATTAGAGCAATTAGGCGTTCATATCCATTCGCCGCTCAGTGAATCTGCTGTCTGTTTTTGGGCGATTATCAAAGATCCTGATGGCAATCGTGTCATCGTTCATCAGCGAAAGGATGGGACGGTCGGGTAAAGGAGAACACACATTGGTTCAAAGGATTGAAGAACAAGACGGACACATGTTTCTCCATTTTGGTGATCCGCCAGAGGGTGTAGGAAACATCGAGTTTGTCAATTGCGTGGCACATCAACAAAACTCAATTCTCTTCTGTAAATGGTGCGATCCCGATATCTGGGTATTGCCCGGTGGACGCGTGGACCCTGGAGAAACCGCCGAAGAAACCGCACACCGTGAACTCTTGGAAGAAACAGGCGCGACGTTGAAAAATCTTGAGGTTTTGTGTTATATCCATTGCTTTATGTACAACCTCGAATACTGGGGGATCGCTTACTGCGGAGAAATCGAAGCGTTAGGGAACCCAACAGACGTGAATGAAGTCACCGAAGCGCGGCTGTTCTCACACTTTCCAGAAAATTCTGGCAAACCTGGACCATTTGAGAATGAGTGCAAGGCGTTATACGCGGCTGTAATGCGTAAACTATCAGCAACAAAGAATTAAGATACAACAATTACGGAAACAGAGGTGTGCGGTGAAAATTGATCGGTTCTCACAACCTGATAATACTTGGCGGATATCGCTCTCGACTGAAGATGCAGAAGATGTGAGTCGTCTATGGCTCATTGAATACCAGATGCGATTCGGGTCTGCCAAACTCAAGATGGGCGGCATCGCTGGTGTCGGCACGAAGGAGGAGCATCGTAACAAAGGATATTCCCGGCGCGTCATGGAGGATGCCACAGCGTTCATGATTGAGAATGGATTCGATGTCGCGATGCTGTTTGGTATCCCGAACTTCTATCCTAAGTTTGGCTATGCAACAGTGATACCCGAAACATGGATCTATCTTGAAACGGAGGAGGCTCAAGCGGCTGTATCTACCTATCAGATCCGCAAATTTGAGAAGGATGACGCACCTGAGATATTGTCGCTCTACGCAGCAAACAACGCCGAGCGAACGGGTACACCTCTGCGAGACGAGACTCG
>RKRO01000539.1 GCA_007571355.1 Candidatus Poribacteria bacterium
TCCTGAGGCTGCTTGACGCTTTGGATTGGCCAAGGTTCCATACTCATATTATTATTCCTGAATATTCATTAGGCGGACGAAGAGTGGATTATGCACTATGCCACCCACCATCAAAACCTCTTGTGTTTATTGAGGTAAAGCAGGTTGGAAACATTGAGTTTGCAGAGAAGCAACTCTTCGAATACGCTTTTCACGAAGGAGTACCAATCGCTATCCTTACCGACGGGCGCGAATGGCAGTTTTTCCACCCAAGCGGGCAAGGCAACTATAACGAACGCAAGGTCCACGAATTGAATCTCGTTGATGGTGACACTGGAGAAAATGCGGAACGTTTTCACAGATACCTGAATTACAACGCAGTCCGTACAGGAGAAGCTGTTCGAGTAATCGCAGAAGACTATAGAAAAGTTTTGCAGCAGAGACAAGCTGAAGCACGCTTGCCAGATGCCTGGGCCAAATTGATAGCAGAATCAGATGAACTTTTAGTAGAGATTGTAGCAGATAAAGTCAACATCTGTGTGGGCATAAACCTACTCATGAACAAGTATTAGGTTTCCTGAAAAACTTGGAAAGTAAAACTGATACGGCTTCACCCCCAACCGAGACAAGGACACCAACAAGTGCTAGTAGAAAACCAAAGAGCCCTCCGAAACGTTTAGTGGTTACGATGCCGAATGGAGAGGAAATTGGGCATAACACTGCTGCAATTACCTTCGTTGAAGTGATTGAAAAGTTAGGCGTAGAGAAAGTAAGAAGTCTCGAGAAAAGATATATTATTCCTCTCATATCAACCTCTGAAGATGCCAAATATAAGCAGCACAGACTCGGGCCTTATTACATAATGACAACTCACAGTACGCAGACGAAGAAGAGACTCATCGAAGAAATTGCCTCCGATCTCGGTCTCGATAAATCGTTGAAAGTAGAACTCGTTGAGAAATCGTGAGAGAGTTGGAGATGTTTCTGGATCTTCACTCAGGAATCTTACACCACCTGCCGGAACATAAAGATGATGAAAACAAAAACCCCTGGAAAACCCCCAAAACCACCCGTTATCGACTGTGATATCCATAACACTCTCGCCTCTGAGAAGGTGCTATACCCGTATCTCTCCGAACGGTGGCGGAAACATCATGCTATGGTCGGCACAACTGACCGTGTCGGGGCATATATTCCTCGCGCCCATCCCTTCGGTGCAAGATATGATGCTTGGACACCTTCTGGACACCGCCCCGGATCTGATCTTGATTTCCTGCGTGAACAGTTATTGGACACATTCAACATCGAATATGGCATCCTCAATTGTCTGACGCCGGTCTGTGAAATGCCGAATCTCGCTTATGCAGCAGCGTGGGCAAGTGCCGTGAACGATTGGCAAATAGCGGAATGGCTTGAAAAAGAACCGAGGCTCCGCGCCTCTGTGATTGTCGCATGCGATGACGCAGAATTCACCACTGCTGAAATCAATCGACTCACAGAGCATCCGGGGTTTGTACAAGTCCTATTACTTGCGCGGACGATGGAACCTTTGGGACGACGTAAGTATTGGAAGATGTACGAGGCAGCCGTGCAGCATGACCTCCCTATCGGCATCCACTTTACCGGTGTCGGCGTAGGACCGATTACCGCTGTCGGTAGACCCTCACACTACATAGAAGACCACGCTGGAATGACACAAGCGTTCCAGACACAGGTAACCAGCCTTGTCTGTGAAGGGGTCTTTGAACAGTTTCCGACGCTCAGGGTTGTTTTAATTGAAGGTGGCTTCGCTTGGCTACCACCTTTGATGTGGCGACTCGACCGCTCGTGGAAAAAACTACGAGATGAAGTGCCTGAGCTAAAACGGTTGCCGTCTGAATACATCCGAGAACATTTCTGGATTACCACACAACCGATTGAAGAACCTCCGAAACAGGAATACTTCGACCAACTCCTCGCGCAGCTCAACTTGGACGACAAGTTAATGTTCGCGACCGACTATCCGCATTGGGATTTTGACTCCCCGGATCAGGCACTCCCGAAAAACCTTGCGCCGACACTCAAACGCAAGATTATGGCGGAAAATGCGCGGGCATTCTATCGATTTTAAGGAGGCAAGGAGGATTAGATTGTCACGACTTGTGGTGCCTGTTCCAACTTCAAATTATGTGCTGCCGCCCACCGTACTGCTGCACCGCCTCCGCCACCGAGAAACTGCTTCCCTAAGTCATCAACGTTTTCCAATACGTACTCGTCAGGCTGCTGTCTGTCATTGTAATACAGCAGGTACCCTTCAGGTTTGAGCCATGCGTAATGGTAGCCGTAAATGACAATCTTGGCAGTTTTATCTGTAAAATTAAGTCCGGTGGTGTGATAGATACGGCTTTCAAAGAAATAAGCGTCCCCTGCCCGGAGTAACGGTTCGTCGTAGGGTTCAATCGGATCAATCTCACCTTCAGGAATCCCCAATGGTTCCCCCGATTTGTGGCTCTTCGGGATAAACAGCGTCGCACCAGAATTCGGCAAATCACAGTCCGTTAAGCAGTAAGCCACCTTCAAGCCAACGCGCGGGCAAGCCTTGTGTCCGAGATCCAAATGCAGACCCGCGTCTCGGTGCCATCCACGGTGCTCTGGAAGTCGATGCGGTTGTGGGTATTTGTAGAGAAGCGCAGTATTTGTAATATGGATGTTAGTACCGAGTAGTTGAATAACCAAGGGTATCGCTCTTGTTTGTGATACCAGTGCCGCGAAGGCAGGTTCTTGTACCAATCCGTCTCGCCTGTGTCCATAATGTCCACCATTGAGATCCAAAGATGCCATTAAACGGTCACCCGCCTCAAGCAAATGACCTATCATCTCCTCGTCAAGGACTGAGCGCATGATGAAGTATCCGTTATCTTC
>RKRO01000036.1 GCA_007571355.1 Candidatus Poribacteria bacterium
CATGCCACACCTCAATATCAAACCCACCCACAAACCCATCAGAAACTATTACGCCGAACTCAAAGCATACGACAGCATCGGCGCAGCCCACGAAGGTGCTGTCCGAACCGCATTCCAGAACCTTCTGCAACACTACTGCCGACAAGCAAACCTCATCCTCGTCTGCGAAAAAACACGACCCGCCCCAGATAAGGGGGCGAACAGACACATCCGCCCCGATGGCGAAATCGTGGATGCCTTCGGTTTATCACACGGCTACTGGGAGGCAAAGGATACACAAGACAACCTGCACGCTGAAGCAAAAAAGAAGTTCGCCGCAGGCTACCCCGCCAAAAACATTCTCTTCCAATCCCCGACACACGCACTCCTCTATCAGCACAAGCACCTCCAACTCGACGTAGACATCACCCAACCGAGAAATCTCGTCCACGTCCTCCATACCTTCTTTTCCTATCAGGAAGAGAACATCGCCGCGTGGCATATCGCCGTCGCTGAATTCAAGGAGACTGTCCCCGAACTCGGCGAAAAACTGACGGCCCTCATCGAAACGGAACGCCAAAACAACCCGCGATTCCAGAAAGCATTTATCAGTTTCCACCAGCAGTGCCAAACCTCCATCAATCCGAACCTCTCTGTCGCCGCTGTGGAGGAGATGCTCATCCAACACCTGTTGACAGAACGGATCTTCCGCACCGTTTTCAACAACCGGGATTTCACACGCCGCAATATCATCGCCCGCGAAATCGAGAACGTCATCGATGCTCTCACCGCACAGACCTTCGATCGCAACCAGTTCCTTCAGAGTTTAGACCCGTTTTACGTCGCGATTGAACAGACGGCGGCAACCATCACCGATTTCTCACAGAAACAGGGGTTTCTCAATACCGTCTACGAGCAATTTTTTCAAGGGTTCTCTGTCAAGGTCGCAGACACCCACGGCATCGTCTACACACCGCAACCGATCGTCGATTTCATGGTGAAAAGCGTGGAGCATCTTCTACAGACCGAGTTTGACCGTTCAATGTCCGATCCCGGTGTGCATATCATCGACCCGTTTGTTGGCACGGGCAACTTCATTGTCCGCATCATGCAGGCGCTCGAACCCATCGCGTTGGAACGCAAATACACCGCTGCCCCACCGGAACTCCAGTGCAACGAGGTGATGCTTCTGCCCTATTATATCGCGAGTTTGAACATAGAGCACGAGTTCTACACGGCGACGCATCGATACGTGCCTTACGAAGGGTTATGCTTGGTAGATACATTTGAGATGGTAGAAGATCGGCAAATGCAGCTGCTGACGCCAGCGAACACGGCCCGCGTTGACCAGCAGAAAGCGACCGATATGTTCGTTGTGATCGGCAATCCGCCCTACAATATGGGGCAAATCAACGAGAACGACAACAACAAAAACCGAAAATATGAGACAATGGACAAGCGGATTGCGGAGACGTATGTCAAAGGTTCCAAGGCGACGCTGCGAAATAAGCTGTATGATCCCTACATAAAGGCGATTCGGTGGGGGTTGGACAGAGTTGGCGATGAAGGTGTGGTTGCCTTTGTAACCAACAATAGTTTTCTTGAGGGTATTGCGTTTGATGGGATGCGGAAACATCTCACAGAAGAGTGTGATGTTATCTATATTGTGGATTTAGGTGGGAATGCGCGAAAAGGCTTGAAGGTCTCCGATGCGAATGTGTTCGGCATTCGTGTGGGTGTAAGTATTAACCTATTTGTGAAGGCAAAACGTTCCAACGTCTCTCCTGCTTGCGGGGAGGATACAGGGGGTCCCCGTATTTTCTACTACAGCACCGAGGACACGTGGCATAAACAGCAGAAGTTTGATTTTCTGAATGCATGCGGACACATAGGCAATATTGAATGGCAAGCGATCCAACCCGATGCACGCCATACGTGGCTTACTGAAGGACTTCACGCAGAATTTGAGACATTTATTCCGATGGGAAGTAAGGAGACAAAACGTGCGAAGAATAGGAACGGTGAATCCATTTTTAGTCTCTATTCCTATGGTGTCGTTACGAGTCGGGATGCTTTGGTGTATGCGTTTGATCTTGCGCAGCTGCAAGAACAGGTCAGCACCTTCATTGAAATATACAACACGGCTGTTGACCGGAAGAAACGGCACCACCCCAAAGACCCTATCGAACATTTTATTGATACGACTGACCCGCGTATCAAATGGAGTCATAGAGTTAAGGAATCATTAAATAAGCGAGAACCAAGCATCTATGAAGGGACGCATTTTCGCAGTGCTTTGTATCGTCCGTTTTGTCAGAAATATCTCTACTTCGATCCCATGTGGAATGAGAGGCGTTATCAACAGCATCGGATTTTTCCGGCACCAGAGACAGAAAAGGAAAATCGGGTGATTTGTGTTAGCGGCATAGGGCATGATATTTTCAGGTGTCATATTGCGGATAAAATTCCTGAGTCGAAATTTTCGAGTTCAGCGAATGGTGGAACTCAATGTTTTCCCTTCTACGCCTACGACGAGGACGGTACAAACCGCCGCGAAAACATCACCGATTGGGCGTTGGCACACTTCCGTACCCACTATCAAAGCGACACTCTCACCAAATGGGACATCTTCCACTACACCTACGGACTCCTGCACCACCCGGAGTATCGCGAAACATACGAGGCGAACCTCAAGCGCGATTTACCACATATCCCAACCCCCCTTGCCCCCTTGACAGAGGGGTTGCAGCGGACTTCTGGAGATTTGCAGAGGCAGGCGAACGGTTAGCAGACCTCCACGTTAACTACGAAACCCAACCCGAATACGATAAACTCAAGTTCGTTCAAAACCCGGAGGCACCCCTCAATTGGCGCGTGGAGAAAATGAAACTCTCCAGAGAC
>RKRO01000288.1 GCA_007571355.1 Candidatus Poribacteria bacterium
GAGTGTGCAGTGGAGTACTTGCAGTCTCGTTATAAGTCAACACGTGCTTGGTGTGATCTGCCTCTTGTAATCGGAGTTTGCAACATTTGTATGAAATGAATTACATGCGTCTACGCTTTATTGTCATGTTGCGATGGCTTGTCCTGTATCGATGTCTGTTATTTAAAAACGACATTTTTTTTTTTGCCAAGATAATGCGGCATACGACGATTGCCGGTGTCTCGTGGGCTCGGGGATTTATATAAGAGACAGCGTACACAGAAATCTCTGGCGGGATCCACCCATAGATGGACTTTTCGCCCTGTCTTGTCCGGGGCTATAAATTCAAGGACGTAACATTCTACATTGTCAATTGCCTCTTTTCCAATGTGCTTTGCATCTGATGGCACATGAAATGGCGATTTCCCAAACAACGAAAACTGCAAGTAGCCGTAGTGTTGATCAGAATCAAAGAAACTTGCGTGGTGAACGGCGTGTATGATGTCTCCTATGTTCTCGTTCACCTGGGTTTGCATGTCGTAACCCAGAAGATGAAGGTTATCTGATGCCCTAAACCTATTAGACATATTATCAAGTGGATATCCTGGTGATTCCACCATTGTTAACTTATATTGATACAACCTTGGGCGAGTTGCATTATCCAGTTCCAGTACATCAAAAACTACGGTTGCCTGCTCATGCTTCACGTGTTGCCGAAAGGATTTTGCATCAGAGTTCAGACGAGGTATGAGATAATCTCTTTCATACTGTTTTACATCAATACCAAGTTTGAAATCTTTCAATTCCTTTTCCTTTTTTGTCTTTATCCATGCAGCAATCTCCTCCTCAGTTTTTTGAGAGGTATATTCTGTTGTCGTTTTGATGTAGATTTCACCGCTCTGTATCGTCAACCGTGCTTGATTAACACCATGAATGAGTGAATCTACAGGGATTTCTACTGCATAACACAACAGATTAAGACAAAATAACATTAACACGAAAGATAAAACGGTACGATACATTCCGATCCTCCTTGCAAAGGAAATCTGAGTAGGTATTCGGAAAACAACCGAATACCTACTTACAGCAGTCAAAATATTGTCAGGACGATTAGTATTTACAGTTCGGACGCATATACTGGTTACAACTCTTAATATAGGTTGGAGTCTCCCAGTAGGTACAACTACCGTAACTCATATTACACCCCGAATCTATTCTCCCTACTATTGTTTCCTCTGAGTATGCTGTCTGATTACGATTTACCCAATCACAATCCACACAGTTAGAGAGCGACGCGTGCCAAACCTGATTATTTCGTGGGCACTCAAGAAAAGGACCCGGTTGGCACGTAGCGGTTTGGCCTGACTCAGGCTGATAGTTATCCGCGTATTTCCACCGAATTCCGCCTATCTGCTGTGCCATATCAGCGTCGCTGAGAAGCATGAAACCATCGACTGTGTCTACCACGCCTTGTGTTTCAGGGACGAAGGCACCAGTGATGTAAAATGCTAGCACCGTGAGAATTGATAGAATTGACAATACACTTTTCATGGATTTTCTCCTTTTTTTTAGAATAGAAGTTAAAGTGAGCGTGTTAAGCAAATAACGATATTTCCAAACTTAACCAACCCTCTTGTTAAAGAACTCATAGCGAGTAAAACCAAGAACTCAAAGTAAATAGATATCTGAAGTGGAAAGAATGAGACATAAATCATCACCTTCCTTTTTCTATTTTACTACATCCTTATGTTTTATTCAATATGACTTCAAGGTATTAAAGTTGTCTTCTAATGGCCCGGAATGCCAATGAGAACGTTTGCCAGCGTATTTTGCTAACAACGATCGCAAATTCACCGTGCACTCGGTGTTTTTACGTTAAGGTATTATTGCTCGGATGCCCAAATTTCATAAGTTTTCAAATGTTCTCTAAAAAAATGATTTCCAGATGGAAACCCGTATTCATTGAGGATACGTTCCACTTCACCGCTAGGCAGTTTAATTTCCTCTTGAAGTTTCATTACGATCTTGCCAAGTTCTCCATTCAACTTAGCTGACGTGTTAAATTCTTCCAACAATTCACCTTTTTTTCTCTTATCGGTAGTCGCATTAACTTCCTTAAGAATTTCTTGCTGCCGCTCGCTCCTTGCCATTAATTTATCTTGGAGTCGGCCAAGTTCCATACCTATCGCGTCTACTTGCTGAAAGAATGGACGTATTTCCATAAAGACTTCCTCTAATACCGGAGAGATCCCTGTATTTGGTATATCCATTAACGCCTGAGAGGGGCTAGGGCCCCCTGATACATGATCGAGTTCCAGGGCATCCCCTGTGCTGCCCATAGGGCTTTCAGTCAAGGATGTGGTGTTTTCCGGAGTTCCCTCTAATGAGGAGGTCGATCTATTTTTATCTATCATTTGTTCGGTTTCGGTTACGCCATCTGAGGGATTCTCACTAGAATCCGTTGCAGTGCTGCCGACTTGTTGTATGGTTGGCGGAGCTTTCGGTAAACTTTCTATGTATCGCCTTGTGTCATATTCCACATAAATGATCAAAGCGATGAATGCCAGAACCGTTATGATGGCTGCAAAAGCGAGTTTTCGCATTTATAAACCCTCCTTATTTAGCATCCTTCGCACATCGGAAGCCCAGATTGTAGTATCGATATGTAGGGCGATGTGCTTCCCAATAGGTGCATCGGAGTTGTAAGCGTATCGCATTCCATCCACCCCCGCGCACTGCTTTTTTTTCGTTGTTACCACTATCATCTGCACACCATTCGGCAACGCTGCCTGCCATGTCTAACGCACCATAAGGACTCGCTCCGCTCGGAAAACTGCCGACGGGTGACAATTTTTCGTGATGCGGGAAGTACTTGAGTTTAGAGAAGTCGAACGCATTCCCCCAAGGATAGATGCGGCCATCAGTGCCTCTCGCAGCTTTCTCCCATTCTGCTTCTGTAGGAAGTCTTTTTTCCGCCCACTTCGCATAAGCGACAGCCTCATACCAACTGACACCGATGACAGGATGGTCTGGAGCAGTGGAGACACTATTCCTGCCAAATCCAAGTGGTTTGTCAATCTGATATGTAACTCGGGTTGGATAGCTGTAGTAAAACCTTTTTTTTTGAATGAAGTCCCATCCATCTTTTGTCCAGTATTCGCGTGTATCGTATCCATCTGCTAAAATGAATTCCTGGAATTGTGCATTGGTAACTTCGTGTTTGTCAATATAAAAGGCATCCACGTGGACGTTACGTGCGGGGCGTTGGTCGGCAGGGGTTTGTGGGTCATCCGTTCCCATGGTAAACTCGCCTGCTGGCACCAGCACCATCCCTTTCGGGGGGGCACTGAACGCAAGCCCCGATGCTAATATCATGAGGAGCCAAACGATGATATGTTTCATATTCAAATATCTCCTAAAAAAGACTGAGGGTTAACCATGTGCCGAGTCCGAAAAGCAGGAGTGCTATCCCGACTTTCACGGACACGAGGTGCCGCTGTAAAACACCACCGAGCTGTAGGCTCGTCGTGCCCCAATAGACACATCCGAACACCACCAGCAACGGCACAATGAACATCACATTATACAACAATAGATAGGCGATCGAGTGTGCACGCATGCCCTCAATACCTGCTACGAACGTCAGCGTCGGCAGGTAGACCTGACCGGTACACACCAACTCTAACGCCGAGATAACGAAGCCGATGACCAATGCCCCCGCAATCACACCCGAGGTGCGCGTGCGTTCGCGGATCACCTCGTGGATTCGCAGTTTCAATGCGCGCGGGAGTTGTAAGAATATCTCTTTTGTTTTTCCTTGCTTCGCCTTGACTGCATCGTAGAGACTCAGTCCCGCAAGGGCAAAGGTGGCAGCCGCGGCGATGAGATAGATGCATTTGGCAACCCCGGAAAACTGATTGAGATAATGCATGAACGTCAGCGTGCTGAGTCCGACCAGGAGGTATGTCACAAATACAGCGAGCGCGAAGGCACCGCCGGCGATGAGCATCTCTTTCCGGCCGCGCCCGACGAGGTTCATGTAGGAGATAAAGAAGACGAGAGTGGCAAACGCACACGGGTTGAGACCATCCAGCAACCCTGCACCTGCGACTGCCAATGTGCCGAACCCGTGAAAGCGGTTGACAATCTCAGATTCAGCGGTATCAAGATGTGATTCTGCGGCTTTCACTCGGGACGCAACGCCGGTTTCAAGATACTTTTCAACGACGGCTTGAAGCCGTCGTTCATCTAATTCACCTATCAACGCGGTATCGCCGATGAAAACAGCAGGTGTCGTTAGCCGTTTCGCTTCGGGGACTTCGTAAAGGTTGCCCATCGCTTCCAAAAGTGTCTGCTCTGTTTTCGCATTGCGTTGGTCCACCACGAGGGTCGGATATTGTCCTTTTAGCCTTTTGAGTATCTTCACGGCGCGGGTGCATTTTTGACACCCATGCGAGTGAAAATAGACGATATGAACGGCATTCACGGGTGCATCGGCGGTGCTTGTCTCAAATGCTGTCGCCGTGTCACTTGTCAATGCTTGGTATGCTGCCAAGAGGTGTTCAAGGTCTGCATCGGGGGTGAGGTGTTCTGTGACGGGATGGTGTGCATTTGTGAAAAGAGCACCTTGCGCACCTGCGTTGTGTCTCATCTCTAACACGCCGACAGCGGCACCTGCTGCTGCATTTCGGACGATGGCGGTCTCACCGAAAAAGGTCGATGTTTCCGGATGTCTCATAGGTTCCGTTGGTTCGCCATCCGCAACAATCAGAACGTCTATCCACGGCACCGTTTCTGCGAATACATCCGCTTCCGTTTGTGTGCCGTGAAACACACCGACGACGACATCACTTTTGCTGCGGATGTCGGATTGGTGCTCGGCTAAGGCGACTTGCGGTGGTGTTAAAGCGACGTGGGGGAGTTCCGGGGCGTGCGCCTCGGAGATCAAGCCCACAATCGCAACGTTGACTGCAGAAAAGGGACGTATCCGATAGGGTGACCCTATTGCGGGTGCAGCATTGGTGCAGACAACCCCGATGTCTGGGTGGTTCTGATGAAAGGCTGTCAGTGTTTCAAGCGGGAGGGAGAGTTCGTTCGGACCCAGGCACATCACGTCTACCCTCATCGCATCTAGTGCGGAGAGACCGATCGGGTAAATCCATCCTGCATTTGCGTCTGTTGGGTCAATAAGGTTCCCGGTATGCAGGTTCAACGTCTCCTGATGTTTTCTGCGGAGGTCATTAAGAAGTGTCTGCCGATGTGCCAACCCACCGATTTGCTCGGCACCGCAGCCGTGCACACCGATTTGGCCGTGTTCCTCGCCAGCATAGAAGAGTGTGAGGGCCTCCGTGGGATTAACAGGTAAAATGGACATCGTCCAAACGCACACGATCGCAAAGATGTGCAAAGAGAGTGTGGAAAACTTTTCAGCCCTGCTGCTGTGAAGTGGTGGTGCACAAGTCGAGTTTGGAAACAGGACGCGAGACAGTAGCACGCGAAAGTTGGGTCTAATGTTACCAACAGCCTTATGACTCGCCTTGACAAGATTCGATCGGTTCTGTGTGCGTTGTCTCATGGTGTTCATCATCTCTCGTTAATGATTAATCAAACTGGCGTTAAAGTATACGACAATAACAGGATACGCAAAATCAGTGTCGCACATATCTCTGCCTTTGTCAAACAAAAAAGTCGCAACGCGCGAGAACATGTTCGGCGATGCAACACAGAAAGCCCGCAGAGCAACACTTCGTCCATGACGAAGGCAGCACACAGGAGCGCAAGGTCTACGGAATAAAACCGACCTTGTGAAGTCCAATACTTAAGCTTGTGAAGAGAGGAGAGAGCAGCAGACAGGCTGGGCTGAGCTGAGCTGAGCTGAGCTGAGCTGAGCTGGCTGACTGGGGAAATCTGATACGGTATTCAGCAATCGTTTTCTACTTTCCATTGCCAATGTCCTCTATCACACTCAAACGTTAAATTAAATCTAATTGATAATTATACACGCTGCAGGATATATTGTCAAGTTAAATTTTCAAAAAACGTCTTTTTCTGACCGATCTTGGAAAATGTCCTGCCGATTTGCCCAAATGACTTACATTCGTATTAAAAGTGTACCACAACGTTGATATGAATGTCAAATTTATTTTCAAAAATTTGCCAAACGAGGAATTGCACCTCACTTGCGGCACCTATTCAAGCATTTAGCACACACGGAAAATCGAAAAATAAATGCGCACTTTTAGGAAGACAACCCCCCTCCCCCCCTTATCAGGGGGGAATCAGCGGGACCTCGTTTCGATAGGATGTGTTTCAATCCTTATGGGCTTTACTATATCATAAAAAATTAGGTGTTGTTGCTGGCTGAGATCCCCTCGGTTTAGTCTCTCGAAGGCTTACTCTGACAAGACCTCGAGTTAAAAGGTGAGCACAGCATAGCAACCAATCCTCTGACAGTTATTCTTCGCTGTTAGAAATCAGTTCGAGTTGTGCAAGGCGTTGGTCTAATTGCTGCTGCTGCTGTTCTAAACGCAAGACGTAAAGCATAAATACCAGCCATATAACGATGTATGCGGCGAAAAGATAGGTCAGGCGTGTTCTTTGCCCCTTTTCGAGTATTGTAAGAGAATTTATCACTGCCTGCTCTACGATCTCTTCATCCACGGGTACTTCAGATGCCGAGATCGCTTCCGAAACAGCCGCCGCAACTTTATCCGGCGTAAGATTGATCGGTACCTGTGTTGCGAACAGAAATAATCCCAAAATCACCACAAAACTTGCCAAAACTATTGTACTTGTACGCATCAACCTGCCTCCTAAAGGTATTTCTGCTGTATGATTTCATAACGCATCTCCGCCTTTTTCATTTTATATCGAACGATAAGCAAGCATACAAAAAGCGAGATGAGTGCAAGGAGTGCTACCATCCATGTATGGCGCATTGTCGTTTCGAGGCTCCATTTTGTGCCGCGGTCGGGATGTAATCCGCCTTGCCAGATATCAACGGCATAATAGACGATCGGGACATCCAAATAAGCGATAATTCCAATGACTGCAGAATAGATGCGACGTTTGTCGTCTGTAAGTGCGGACCGGAGGATGAAATAACCGACGTACATGAGCCACAGCACGAGTGTACTTGTGAGACGAGCCTCCCAATTCCACCACGTATTCCATGCGTACCGCGCCCAGATGGGCCCTGAAAGGAGTGCAATCGTGCAAAAAATGATACCGAGTTCCGCCGCTGCAGCTGCCAACAGATCATCGTTCGGTTTGCGTTGGATGAGGTATTTGATACTAAAGACACAGTTTACACCGAAAGCAACAAAAACGGTGAGTGCTGCAGAGACGTGATAGTAGAAGATTTTTTGGACTTCGAGCATCGTGCCTTCCACGCGCGCGTAGCCGAAGACGAGATAAAGAGAGATAAAGATGAGGGCTGCGGTGATAACACCGATAATTTTTGTTTTTAGGTTTCCCACAATGAACTCCGGGTTAAGATTTCGGGGCCGTCGGAGAGGACCGCCACTGTATGTTCAAAGAGCGCCGAGAGGGAACCGTCCACCGTCGTAATCGTCCAACCGTCTGGTAAACTCTGGACATCCGGTAGCCCGATGTTCACCATCGTTTCAATGGCGAGGACCATACCGGGTCTGAGGCGTAGCCCGCGTCCAGGTACGCCGAGACAGGGGATTTCCGGTGCCTCATGGAGGCTTCGCCCGATGCCGTGTCCGGAAAAACTCTGGAGTACGGAGAACCCGTTGGACTCTGCTCCGTCTTGTAATTTAGCGGAGATGTCGCCGATGCGGTTTCCGGGTTTCGCTTCATCGATTGCGTCGTAGAGAGAGCTGCGAGTTACTTTAAGCAGGCGTTCGGCTGATGGAGAGATGTTGCCCACTGGAAAAGTATATGCGTTATCGCCGTGGTAGCCGTCAATACTGACGGCTGTATCAATCCCGATGATGTCTCCGTCTTTCAGGACGTGGTTTTCGTTTGGGATGCCGTGGATAACGACATCGTTAATCGAGGTACATATTGTTGCTGGATACGGTTCATGGTCTGGTGGCTGGTAGCCTAAAAAGGAGGAGATGGCGTTGCGTTCGGCGATTGTGTTGCGTGAGATGCGTTCCAATTCGGCGGTCGATACCCCCGGGGCAATTGCTTCACCAATACGCTTCAACACGGTCGCTGCCGCCTCACCGCTCCGCTTCATCTTCTCAATTTCGGTCTTACTTTTGATTCTAAGTTTGTCCATTAGACGATCTGTCCAATCAAGGTATGTGCTGTGGTGTTGTCCACACGGACGTTGACGACCTCGCCGATTCTGCTGTTCGCTTTCGGGAACACAGTTGTTTTGAAACCGTCCGTTTTTCCGTGGTATCTATCTGCATCCCGACGCGACTCACCTTCCACAAGTACAGCGACGGTATCACCGACTGCATCGGTGTTAATGTCAGCAGAGATGCGCTCTTGAAGTTCGATAATCTGTTTCAGGCGTTGTCCCTTTACTGTTTCTGGTACATCGTCGGGTAACGCTTTGTGGGCGAGTGTCCCTTCACGTTCAGAATACTTGAACATGAATGCGGAATCGTACCGGATATCTGCCATCATTTGATAGGTTTGCCTAAATTCATCGTCGGTTTCACCCGAGAAACCGACAATAATATCGGTAGAGAGTGCGATATTAGGGATGCGTTCTCGGAGTTTCGCGACGAGTGTGCGATATTCTTCGGCTGTGTAGGTGCGCCGCATCCGCTCCAGGACCGCTGTTGAACCGGATTGTAAAGGGAGGTGTAGATGTTTACAAACGGTTGGAGAACTCGCCATCGCGTCAATCATACGCTCGGTCGCGTCTGCGGGGTGAGGTGAGGTGAACCGGACACGTTCTAACCCGTTCACTTCGCCAACAGCGAAAAGGAGGTCTCCGAAATCAGAGTGGTTATCGTGATAGGAGTTAACCGTCTGGCCGAGCAATACAACCTCTTTGAAGCCTTGATCCACTAATTTTTCGACATCCGCAACAAGGAGTTTTAGTGGCAGGCTGCGTTCTCTACCGCGGACGAACGGAACGATGCAGAAGGTGCACATCTTATCGCAGCCGCGTTGAATCGTGAGCCATGCGCGAATTCCATCTTTTCGGATGGGTGCGATGTCGGCATAATCTTCAGTTCTGTCCAAGCGTAATCCGAGGAACGGATCTCGATCTTTCGGGGAGACGTATGCTTCTACGCCACCTGTCAGAGAATCAAGGGCGACGGGAAGATTCCGATATGCATCCGGTCCCATCACAAGATCAACGTAGGGTGCCGCGTCCAAAAGTCGGTCGCGGAGGTGCTGTGCCATGCATCCGCAGATCCCAATAATGAGTTCCGGCTGGCGACGTTTGCGGTGGTTGAGGTGCTTGATCCGATTAATGACCTTCGTTTCGGCGTTTTCCCGTATGGCGCAGGTATTGACAAGGACGACATCGGCATCGTCAATATGCGTTACGGTCTGATGCCCGTTCTGTGTCAAGATGCCCGCCATCAGTTCACTGTCGCTGACGTTCATCTGGCAGCCGTAGGTTTCGATATAGATGCGGCGCGCGTGTGTTGGTTGCGGTGTGTCATCCGATTTTTGTGACAAGCGTTGCGGTGTCTCTGGAAGTCCGCGTTTATTATAGAGCGGGAAGAGCGTTTGGTCTTTCATAGTTCTTTAATGGCTTTCAGTTATCGGCAAAGCGGTATTGGGATTGTCAAAGCCTCTTGTAACGGAGCGCTGATGGTTATTCCGCGGTGTTCGTGTAGGCCTTGTAGTATTCCGATACATCCACAGTGAAGATATCCCCGGTATAAGCGAG
>RKRO01000401.1 GCA_007571355.1 Candidatus Poribacteria bacterium
CCGAAGGACACGATCCTTGCACAGAACTACCCGAACCCGTTCAACCCTGAAACGTGGATTCCCTATCAACTGAGCAAACCGACTGAGGTTACAATCAGTATCCACAATATTGCGGGGCAATTGGTTCGGACGTTAGACTTAGGCTTGCAGCCGGTAGGTTCCTATATGACACCTGCGACTGCGGCGTATTGGGATGGTAAGAACGCTGTTGGTGAGCGCGTATCGAGTGGTGTCTACTTCTACACGCTCCAGACAGCTGACTTTGCTGCAACGCGACGGATGGTTATCCTGAAGTAAGATACGCAGCGAAAACGCTTTTTTGGCGAAGTTTGCAAGCCAAAATTTGCTGTTAAAACATAAAACGCCCCGACCTGCCGGTTCAGCTAACCGCGAATCAACGCCGATTAGCAGTCGGCGTTGGGGCGTTTTTAGTATAGACATAGGAGGAAATATTATGAATTATCTAAAAAATATCTTACCTGTTTGGGGTGTGTTCTTGTTATTTCTCACAATAAGCACCGGTAATGCACTTGCTTTCTCTTTTCTTCCACCGCCGGATGAGAAAACGGGAGCTCCCAATGAAGGCACTTGCGCGGATTGCCACGCAGGCAATACTCTGAATGCCTCCGGCGGTTCGCTGATGTTGACAATCCCAGAAACTTACGAACCGAATGAAGTGTATACGATTATCATCGATTTATCACGTGCCGGACAGAGCAAATGGGGGTTTGAAATGACTGCGCTCGATGCTAATGGTGCTCGTGCCGGTTCATTTACAGCCGATGATGCGGCGAACACGCAGTTAACAGAAACAAACAATAAGCAGTACATTCAGCATACGACTGCTGGTACTGCTACAGGGACAAACGATGCGCATAGTTGGGAATTTCAGTGGACTGCCCCTGATGCGGACATCGGGCCCATCACCTTCTACGCCGCTGGAAACGCTGCCAATGGAGATTTCGGACCTACAGGCGACTATGTTTATACGACTCAAGGAGAATCAACACCCCCAGTCCCCGTAGTTGCAGGCGTATCCTTAGAGATTGTAGGAGACACAGCACTCTCTACGATAGATGCCGTTGAAGGTGTGAACTACACCCTTAAAGTTACGAACACCGGCAATATGATGGATACGGTATCGCTTGAAGCCTCAGCAGAGGCTGGTATTGGAGGTAGCGTCCTTGGCAGTCTCAGCGAACGTTCAATAGAACTTGAGGCCAGTGCTTCTAAAGAAGTGACATTGACAGTTAAAGGGGACCTACTAACAACACCGGGTGATTACCCTATCAGTGTGACAGCAACATCTGGAACGGATAGCGTGATGACTGCTGAAGTCACGATCACAACGACGATAGAGATGCCGCCACCGCCGCCAACCCCCTGGGATGTTAACGACGATGGGACTGTGAACATTCAAGATTTGGTGCTTGTGGCAAACGAGTTCGGTGAGGCTGGTGAAGGCCTTAAAGGCGATCTCAATGGGGATGGTACAGTGAATATCCAAGATTTAGTCATTGTTGCGTCCCATTTCGGTGAAGACACGAGCAATTAGGCGATAATCTTGATAGTCCGTTCTTTTTTATTGACATAGGAAATCAAAGGTCTCCTATGCTGCAGATGTGTCGTTAGTTGTTGGTTTTACGAAACGGAAAGAGGCTACTATGGGATTAATCCATTGTAGCCTCTAATATCACGTAAAACGGCACAAGTTTTAAAAGACAATCTGAAGTTAGGTGTGCCTGGAAATTCTGAGGAGCACGTTAATCCAAACGATAGATAGGACAACAAGGAAACTTATCTGTATTTTCCTCTCTTAGTTCTTATATTTTTCATGAGTGTATCAGATAGGACAACGCGCCTTGTAATACGCAATCCTTGAAAAAAGGTTACAAAAAATTTGCATTCATGGAAAAATTTGAGGTGTCCTACACCGCTTGTTTGATAATTGTAGTTTTCACTTTTATGGATTGTATTGCCACTGTATAAATCTATAATGTGGCAGAAATATAGGAAGTAATGAACATGGGAACCTCTAAATATCGCATCGGAATTATCGGATGTGGTGGTATCGCAAATGCACACGCCCGCGGCTATCAAGGTGTTGAACAGACAGAGATCGTTGCACTTGCGGATCCGGTTCAAGTTGCACTGGACAAATTCGCGGAGACTTACGATGTCGCTGCTGAAAATTGCTACTTAGATGCGCGTGAGATGTTGGATAACGAAGATCTTGATATTGTCAGCGTTGCGACATGGCATAAACTCCACGCACCTATGACGATCGCTGCATGTGCAAGAAGCCCAAAAGCAATCCTCTGTGAAAAGCCGATGGGGGTGAGTTTAGGCGAATGCGACGAAATGTTGATCGCCGCCAGACGGAACGATGTGAAACTCGTCATTGGGCACCAGCGCCGTTTTAATTCTGCATGGACAGATGCCCGAAATCTGATCGCTGAGGGTGCTATTGGTGAACCGAGACAAGTTGTGTGCCAGGGCGGACAAGGGTTATTGAATGACTGTTCGCACCTGTTTGATATGATGCGCTACGTCCTTGGTGATCCTGAACCGGAGTGGGTCATCGGAAACGTTGAACGTAAAACCGAACGTTATGAACGTGATATTCAGATTGAGGATAGAAGTGTGGGGATCGTCGGTTTCGCGGGTGGCTGTATCGGCATGCTATTGCAAGAGATCGGCAGACCGAATTATCAAGGGGGTATCGTCTATGGTACAGACGGCATCGCAGATGTAACGGAGGGGCGCGTCCGGATTCTGAATAATAAGACGAAGGATTGGAAGGAACGTCCTTCTGATGGCACGAACCAGCACGTTGCACAAGCCGCCGAACTTGTCTCCTGGATCGAAGGCGGAGCCGAACACCGTGGCGAAGCGAAGCACGGCCGTGCTGCTGTTGAGATTATTATGGCAATTTACGAATCGGCGCGTATGCACGAAGTTGTCCAATTGCCGTTACGCACCCACGCGAATCCGCTAGACTTAATGATTGAGAACGGCGATCTACCGATCGAACGTCCTGGGCGTTATGACATCCGGGCATTCTTGTTGCGCGGTGAATCCATGAAGCCGGAGTAACAAACGCACACGAGAACTTTAGGGATCCATGCAGATTACACAAGGCGTTAACGTCGGTTTAGCAGCACTCCTGCGTAATAAATTGCGTTCCGTGCTAACAACGCTCGGTATTATCATCGGTATTGCTGCGGTCGTCGCTGTTGTTTCGGTCGGCGGCGGTGCCGAACACCTGATGCTCGCTGAATTGGAACGGATCGGCGGCGCAGGCATGATTGTCTGTTTTCGGAAAGATAAACTGCAGAGAGAGGACGGCGCGTATATTGAAAACAAACACCCCGAATTCATTGAATACGGGGACCTCGCCTTTATTATTGACAACTGTCCCTCTCTTAAACTCGCTGTAGCACAGTCACAGTTGAACCTTCCTGTCTCACACAAATACGTTAATCAGTCCCTGGAGGTCCATGGTATTACACCGTTTTACCAAGAGGCAAACAATTGGTATGTTGAATTTGGGAGGTTCATCACGGATAACGATATTGAGCGGAGGGATCCTGTGTGTGTGATCGGTTCGGAAGTTCACAAAGACCTGTTCCAGATGCAGGATCCGATCGGACTCGAACTCAGAATCGGACAAGAACGGTTCACCGTCATCGGCGTTATGGAGGAAAAGGGGAACAGTATGGCGAGTGAAGGATGGGATAATCGCGTCATTATTCCGATTACTACATTGGGAATCCGTTTTATTGGAAAATATAAAGGTTGGATTTACTTATCTTGCCAAGCTGAGAGTTATGAAAAGGTCGAACAGGCTGTTGCTGAGATCAAGGTCGCTATGCGGCAGCTACACGGCGACGAAAAATATTTTGATTTTTTTACCGCTAAGCAGATTATAAAACAGGTAGGCAACGTGAGTCGGATTGTTCAAATACTCCTCGGCGGTGTCGCGAGTGTCGCGCTGTTCGTCGGTGGTATCGGGATCATGAATATTATGTTAGTCTCTGTAACAGAGCGGACTCGCGAGATCGGGTTACGGAAAGCTATTGGCGCGAGACGACGAGACATCCTAATCCAATTTCTGATTGAAGCGATTGTTTTAAGTGTTTGCGGGGGGCTCATCGGCATCTTTATCGGCAGTAGCCTCGCCTCTATTTCCGGACTGGTAATTTCAAAACTTATGCAGGCGAGTTGGCCCGCTATCGTCTCTGTACAAGCGGCATTAATAGCGTTCAGTGTTTCTGCGTTCATCGGAATATTCTTCGGACTTTACCCAGCAAACAAAGCCGCTAGCCTCACGCCTACAGAGGCACTGCGCCACGAATAGAAAAATTAAAATAAAATCCTCCTACGAACAGCCAACGGCTAATGGCGAATAAATAAAGGAAAATTTATTATGACAAATCAAAAAACAGAAGTCCGGACGGCAGTTGTCGGACTCGGTTGGCCCGGGATGCAACATCTCAAAGGTTATATCGCTGACTCGCGGTCAGAGGTCATCGCCGTCTGTGATTTAGACAAAACACGCGCTGAAAAGGTCGCATCGGAATATAAAATACAGCATATCTACACCAATCATTTAGAGATGTTAGAGAATAGGGATATCGATGCCGTGAGTGTTTGCCTGCCAAATTTCCTTCACGCGCCGATCTCGATTGCCGCGTTGAACGCCGGTAAACATGTGCTTTGTGAGAAGCCGCCCGCTCGGAGCGCGCAGGAAGCGAAGGCGATGGCGGATGCAGCGTCCAAAAACGGTAAGACGCTCATGTATGCACTCGTGCAGCGGTTCGGCGGAAATGCCCAACGCCTGAAACAACTCGTCACAGCTGGTGAACTCGGCGACATCTATTTCGGTAAAGCGGCTTACGTCCGCCGCCGTGGTATTCCTATCGGTAAAGAGGGGTGGTTTGTCGATAGAGAGCGTTCCGGTGGCGGTGCGCTCATTGACATCGGTGTACATGCCTTGGATTGTATCTGGTGGTTAATGAATTCGCCAAGACCTGTTGAAGTTATGGGCGCGGTCTATTCTCATTTCGGGCATCTCGTACCCGACGATGTTAAATACGATGTTGATGACGGAACCTTCGCACAGATCCTTTTTGAAAACGGCGCAACCATTATTCTTGAAACGACCTGGGCACTGAATCTGCCCGGCGATAACTACATCAAAGTGGCAGGAACCAAAGCAGGAGCAACGCTCAACCCCTTCACCCTTTACACCGAAGAAAACGGCAAAGAGGTCGATAAACCGCTCAACGCACCTCGGATTAACGGATTCGATGAAGAGGTTAAACACTTCGTGGGATGCATAGTGGATGGAAAAGAACCCATATCTTCAGCGCAACAAGGGATTATGTTGATGCAGATGCTCGATGGTATTTACGAATCCGCAGAGAAGGGGCAGTCTGTCCGTATCGACGATCTCAGTACACCTAACGGATGAGATCTTTCTACCTAACTGTCAATGTCTATTTCGCATTTGTGACGAAATCGTTTCAGAAGCGGATGCAATATCGGGTTGCGAACCTTGCTGGTTTGACGACCAATTTCTTTTTTCTTCTGGTGCATATTTTCGTTTATACGGCTTTTTATGCCGCAAGCACCGAACCGCAACCGCTCAGTCTAAACGAAATTATTACCTATTTCGTTCTTTGTCAGGTCTCCTTCATGCTGATGCCGTTTTTCGGTGCGCGTTCTGAAATGACGCAAGCGATTAAAGACGGTAGTGTCGCACTCCAATTAACAAAGCCTGTCGATTTTCACGCCTATTGGTTTGCAGATGAATGTGGTAGAGCCTGCTATTTCCTGCTCATGCGTGGGTTACCGACTTTCCTTATCAGTATTCTCTTTTTTCAGGTGACATTTCCACAGCACCTTACTGTCTTAATGGCGTTCGTGCTTTCAATGACGCTTGCCATTTTCATGAGTACTGCAATCACGATAACAATTTTTAGCAGCGCGTTCTGGACACTGGATACAAGCGGCGTTTCTGGCATGTCCGGCTCCGTAATTATGCTATTTTCTGGTATGTTGGTTCCGATCGCACTCTGGCCCGAAGGGTTAGCACAAATCGCAGAGTGGCTACCATTTGCTGGATTGATTGATATCCCGTTTAGTATCTATTTAAGTAAGATTACAGGGGTCGCCATCTGGACGGCTGTAGGTAAGCAGATGATGTGGTGCCTCATTTTTATTGGGCTGGGACGCCTCTTTTTGAGGCGTGGGTTTTCTCGGCTCGTCATACAAGGCGGATAGAGGCACCGCTCAAATGTATCATCTCTCACTCTATCTCCATTTTGTCAAGCTTCGCATCCGATCACAGATGGAATATCGGTTTTCATTTGTATTCGACCTGTTTTCCCAAGCAAGTATCGCTGTTATCGACTTTTTCATGATTGCGCTGCTCTTTAACCGTTTCAAAGAATTAGCAGGATGGAGTCTATGGGAAGTCGGATTCCTTTACGGTATGATCGGGGTCTGTTTCGCTGTCGCTGAAATGGTTGGCAGGGGATTTGATGTCTTTCAGAATAGCGTGGTACGCGGTGATTTTGATACGATACTCATTCGTCCGGTCGGCACTTTCTTCCAAGTTTTTTCACACGATTTCCTACTTCGTCGCGTCGGCCGGTTTTCACAAGCGTTTGTCATCCTACTTATTGCTAATTCGCAATTGACGATCTCCTGGTCGTTTGTGAAGGTCGGGTATCTGCTGGTTTCACTGGTCAGTGGCACCTGTTTTTTTATTGGGTTGTTCGTGATTGGTGCGACAAGTTGCTTCTGGACAATTCAATCCATAGAGATCATCAATATTTTTACCAACGGCGGCGTTTTCATGGGGAGTTATCCGTTTTCTATTTATCGGCATTGGTTTCGACATTTTTTCACTTTTATCGTTCCTTTGGCGTGTGTCAACTATTTTCCTGCTCTTTTTTTGATGGAAAAGGTTACGTCTTCGGGCGTTTCGTCGTTTGGCGTGCACTTAGCGCCCATCGCAGGATTCCTTTTTTTAGGCATCACTATGTTGTTCTGGCGATGGGGCGTACTGCATTATCAAAGCACGGGACATTAAACATGATTGAAGTTGAAAACCTCAGTAAAACCTTCAAAGTCTATCGCCACCGCAAAGGTTTTTTCGGGAGTTTCGTAAACCTCTTTTCCCGCAAACACCGTATTGTCCACGCAGTAGACAGCGTTTCGTTCTCCATACAACGCGGTGAAGTCGTCGGATACTTGGGACCGAATGGTGCTGGAAAGTCGACCACTATTAAAATGCTGACCGGTATTTTGGTGCCGACATCTGGTGGTGTGACTGTGAACGGTTATATCCCACATCGTCAACGCAAGGAGAATGCCAAACACATTGGCGTGGTGTTCGGGCAGCGTTCGCACCTTTGGTTCGATCTACCTGTGCAGGAATCGTTTGAGCTGCTGCAGCGCATCTATCGGATTCCGCAGGTACAATATAATCAGAATGTAGAGATGTTCGATGCATTGCTGAATATTGGTAAGTTTTTTCGGACACCTGTCCGTCAATTGAGTCTTGGACAACGGATGCGTGCCGACATCGCTGCCGCACTGCTTCACAATCCGGAGGTACTGTTCCTCGATGAACCGACAATCGGGTTGGATGTTGTCGCTAAGGCGCGGATCCGCGAGTTCATTCAGCAGATAAACACCGAACGACAGGTAACGGTCGTCCTAACAACACACGATTTAGACGATGTTGAAAAGCTCTGCAAACGCGTCATCCTTATAGACAAAGCACGGCTCTGTTTTGATGGGGAACTTGTTGCACTCCGACGACTGCTCTCAACAGAACGGATTTTGAGCGTCGATTATGCTGAAACCTATTCGGACATTAGTATCCCCAAGACAAATATTACCTATCAGGAAGGCAACCGCGTCCAATACCGATTTTCACCAGAAGAGATTAGCACGGCGGACCTTATCGGGGCAATCCTCCAAAAATTCAAAATCGTAGATATATCAGTTCAAGAACCTGATATTGAAGAATTAATCAAAACCGTCTATGAGGACAACCTTACGCTTGAACAGAAGTTCGCTGAAGCGGATGCAATTGACTTGACAAACCGAAAAAGCATGGGTTAAAATGTATGAATAGGTTTTAACGAACTAAAGCGTAAGAGATGTGTCTATAAAAAAATAGGCGCGCTGACAGATAGAATCTAATTTCTATAATTAAAAGGAGCGATTCAAATGGTAAGAAATATGAGAGTAATCTGTGTAATCGCCGCGCTCCTGACAGCATTCTGCTATGTGAACGCTGTTGACGCGCAGGATTTCGTAACAGACGGACTCGTTGCCGTGTATACGCTCAATGAAGCGGATATAGATGGTAAGGTCGTCAAAGATATCTTTGGTGGGAACGATGCCGAACTCGTCGGTAGTCTCAAGTCCGTTGAAGGGGCAACCGATGCCACCGGAGAAGCATTGGAGTTTGAAGGGAAACCGGAAAATTTCATTCAAATTCCTGAACTCGGTGAGTATGAATTTGTGTCTATTGAATGCTACGCGCTGGAAGCTCAGTTCGGCGGCATTCAGGGTATTGTCTCCACATGGCAGTGGGCTGCTGGTAAAGTCCATTTCAAGTTCGAAGGAGGCGAGATCCAGGTCCATAAAAATGACGGTGTTAAGATTCGCTTAGCTGCTGAAGCCGATACCTGGTACCACATCGTCTATACCAGCAATACCAAAGATAACGAGCTTAAACTCTACGTTGACGGTGAGTTGGTCGATGAAGGGAACGCTGGGACTACGCCTGAAAATATGAACGAGCGGCGCATCGGCAGTGAACACGACGGCAGATACCTCATCGGGATGATGGATAACGTCCGCATCTACGATCGGATTCTTGAGGAAGACGAGGTAAAGCAGAATTTTGAATCCAAAAGTGATCAGCTGCCCGTGGAACCTGCTGGCAAACTCTCAACCACTTGGGGCCACCTCAAGGAATTGCGAAAGTAAAGGTTTACCGCAACCAGGGCCGTCTTAGCGTTATTAGGTAAGGTTTCCGCACCTCAACAACTAAAAAATAATAGCAGAGCAGGCATCCGACTGCGACTGCTCAGAGAGGAAATAAGTATGTTTTTGGCAAGACGTTATATGAATTATGCCCTCACTGCAATTGTCGTTGTAGCGTTCAGTCTCTTGGTAATACCTGCAAGTAAGGCGCAGCTTGACGAGAAAACAATCGCAGGAATGTGGACCTTTGAAGAGGGAAAAGGTAAAGTTGTCACAGATCTATCCGGGAACGGAACTGATGGTGAATTTGTAGGCGACCTAAAATGGGTGGATGCCAAGTTCGGTGGTGGATTGGAGTTTGACGGCGCGGATACTTGGGTCAAACTCGGCACCAAAGGTGAAGATAAAACGTTAGCCGCTCTGGATTTCAAAGAATCTGAGGGGTTCTCTATACACGCTTGGGTCTATGCAGCAGAAGCACCCACAGGTAAATGTGTCATCTGGAAAGGACTCGGATGTTCGACTTGGTCGCAGTTCTTACTCGGAACGGGCGCACACGAGAACGGCGAAAATAGTACAAAAGCCGCGTTTCATATCCGAATCGCAAACGGTGGCGCGAAACTTGAAGTACTCGGTGACGATGTTCCGGCAAAAGAGTGGGTACACCTCGTCGGTACATGGGACGGTTCGCAGCTGCATATCTACGTTAACGGCAAGTTGCAGAACAGTGAAGATGCTAAGGGACCGCCGTGGGCATCTCCAGAAGAAGTCTACATCGGCGCAGACCCAGGC
>RKRO01000035.1 GCA_007571355.1 Candidatus Poribacteria bacterium
CATCAAACGGCTCCTGGAAAGGTAGACTTTGTCGCGATGTGCGCCGAATCCAATGCATGCGGACAAGCAGGAGACTATGAGGCGGTAGTGGCAAGAGATATTGAGGTCTACCAGAAACCGAGCGATGAGAGATGGGGTCTGTAATTGTCTAAACAGGAAGGCACTCCGATAAAATCAACGATAGACCACCAACGGAAAACCAGAGAAACGAAACACCACCCGGAAACCGGAAAATCGGTCGGCTATTTTGAACTCCTGCGACAGAATCCCAACTTTCGATGGCTCTGGGGCGGACAGGTTGTTAGCCTATTGGGGGATTGGTTTAACCTTATCGCTTCTGCAATATTGATTGCTGAGTTGACGGGATCGAGTCTTGCTTTAGGCGTTCTGTTTACAATCCGGATGTTGGCACCATTTATTATCGCACCGATAGCAGGGATATGTGCCGCCCGCTATAATCGGAAGCATCTGTTAATCATCACTGATCTCGCGCGGGCGGTTATCGTTCTTGGGTTTCTCTTTGTCCGAGATGCAAGCCATATCTGGTTGCTTTATGCACTGACGACCCTTTTGTTTGCGGTAAGTGGTTTCTTCAGCCCTGCGCGAAGTGCAATCTTACCAGACCTCACCTCCCCACAGGAACTCGGTACTGCGAATACACTTGGTGCTGCGACCTGGTCGGTGATGCTTGCTGTTGGTGCTGCCATCGGGGGGCTAACAACAGGACTTTTCGGCAGTCAGACAGCCTTCATTATTGATGGATGCACCTTTGCGCTTTCAGCAGGGATCTTGCTTAATATCAAACTACCGAGTTTATCATCTACAACGTCAGAGACATCTGGGCGTGCGAAGTTAACTGCGTTGCGCTATATGCTGCAGCACCCTGATATTCTTTTTATAGCATTGCACAAGGCGGCAATATCTCTTTTAATGTCCTCCGGCGTTCAGGTTATACTGGTTGAAATCGCTAAAAATTATTTTGTTATCGGGGTCGGTGGCGCGCTCAGTTTAGGAATTATGTATTGTATGAATGGGGTTGGCAGCGGCATTGGACCAATCCTTGCACGGCGTTGGACCGGTGATCGGGACAAACCGCTCCGGGTAAGTATTAGCTTCGGTTATGTAATTGCATCGATTGGATTAGCGATCATGGCACCTGTCTCCAGTTTCGGAACCGTGACCTTTGGTGGGCTTATTCGAAGCGTTGGCGGCGGGATTGCATGGGTATTTTCAACGCAATTGCTGCTGCAACGCGCCCCGAACGAGATTCGCGGACGCATCTTTGGCACTGAGTTCGCGCTGTTTACACTCATGGGTGGAGCCAGCTCACTCATCACTGGCGCGCTAATGGATCGGTTTCAACTACAGATTATTTTGGGGGGCATGGGAGTACTCACACTTATTCCAGCACTACTCTGGTGGTTTTGGCAAAGACATCATAGCCGAGTAAGAAAAAAATAGATACTTCCACCTAAAAAGCAACACTATTGTTGAATAGGTGCTTCATCAGCAAGTGGTGTATCCATGGAAAGAAAATTAATAAAAAACCAAGCCTGCAACAACGGCGCAGGCGACTCATGAGAAAGATACATCAAGGTTTTAATCTACGTTATTCACCCACAAGATAAATTAAAGAATTATTCTTTCCACCGCTGAATCAACTTTGTATCTATCCCAAACTGATCAAGGATTTTGGTCACAACAAAGTTGAGCAGATCATCAACATTCTTTGGAAAGTGATAGAACCCCGGCATCGCCGGTAACACGCACACCCCGATCTGTGATAATTTGAGCATATTTTCCAAATGGATAGGACTCAGTGGTGTCTCGCGCGGCACGAGTACCAGTTTTCGCTTTTCTTTGATACACACATCCGCCGCCCGTTGGATAAGGTTACGCGACATCCCCGCTGCAATAGCAGCAATGCTTCCCATGCTACACGGCACCACGATCATCCCCTCTGTACGGAAAGAACCGCTGGCAATCGGCGCAGCAATGTCCGATTCATGATGGTAAACAACTCGCGGCGAGGAGACTCCAATTAGCGATGTCAACTCGAAATTGGCAAGGTCTACTTCAATCTGAAGCTCTTCAGATAGGGCGCGCGCACCCGATGCAGAAATCGTCAAATGTACCTCTATATCCTCATGTTGCGTGAGAATTTGAAGCAGGCGAACTCCATAGATGCCTGCGCTCGCGCCTGTTATTCCTACAATTAATCGCTTCAATTGTTGAATGCTCCTTTGGAGAAAATCACACCTATTTCAAATCGTCTGTGCCCTGACTATATATCTCTGTTATAACCCAAGTTACTACCTTTTGTGTTATAGGTTCTTTCTTTTTTTTGCGCCCAATTGCGGAGCCTGAGAACCACTATGGACGCAATAGTTATAGGTTTTCTATAATGGCTTAACCTTAATATTTCGGCACCAGATTTTCCCACCGTGGTCTTGGATGCCGATATGTCCATTTCGCGGAAAATCTTTGAGCGCAATACCGAACTTGTTTCTACTGCCATCCGGGTTTTGGTGCGGTGTATCCCACTCATCCAGATCGGCGCGGACAATTTCTTCGTCATTGAGCGTCACGGCAACGATGCTACCATCACATGTGATGACCATCCGGTTCCACTCACCGGCGGGTTTACAAGTATTCCGGGTCGGTCCTAAGGCATCGTAAAGCGCGCCGCAGTCGTGATTCGTCGTCGGTTCTTTGCCGGGTGTGTCTAAAATCTGAATTTCAAGTCCGGTCTGAACGGGGTTATTTAGGTCTGCCCAACGGATGAAAATTCCGCTGTTGACCTTCGGTTCGGTCTTGTAATCCAATGATAGGACAAAGTTATCGTACTGTTCTTCAGTATATAGG
>RKRO01000352.1 GCA_007571355.1 Candidatus Poribacteria bacterium
CTACGAAGCAACAGGGTTCTACCTCTACGAAGGCACACGCGACGAAAAACATATCGGTCCCCAACTCGCCACAGCAGCAAAAGCAATCGGTCCCATAGACCCAGAAGACACAGACATAGATAAAGAGGCACCAAATCTCGCCGAAGGGGTTTACAAAGTCGCTACAGAATGGGGCACGGAAGGTTTGGTACCTTACCTATTGCATTTTCACAGTAAACATGTTATCATCTCTGAAACGCCCACAGTTTGGCACTTAGACCAGCGCGTCGCGCTCCATTTAACAATATTGGATACCGCATTAAACACGCTATCAGAAAAGGAAGAATAAATGGACGATCAACAGATGTTATCGAATGTCAATACTGCTTCTCAACCTTCCGCCCTGAAAATCACCGATATGCGTATCGTCCGAACGCAAGTTGGGGGTCCCATCTTGAAACTGGATACAAATCAAGGGATCCACGGACTTGGGGAGGTGCGAGACGGCGCGAGTCCGACGTATGCACTGATGCTCAAAAGCCGTATTTTGGGCGAAAATCCGTGTAACGTCGATAAAATCTTCCGACAAATTAAACAATTCGGGCACCACGCACGACAAGGCGGCGGGATCTGCGGCATCGAAATGGCACTCATGGATGTGGCGGGTAAGGCTTACGGCGTGCCGTGCTATCAACTTGCTGGTGGTAAATTCCGAGACAAAATCCGATGCTACAGCGATACCCCGTCGCTTAGAGACCCTGAGGAGATGGGAAACAAACTCCAAGAACGCATTGATAAAGGGTTTACTTTCTTGAAGATGGACATTGGTGTTGGGCTGTTGCGCGGAATACCGGGCACAGTCTCTGCACCAGCGGGGAATTTGGATACCGCTAACCTGATGCATCCGTTTACCGGTATCCGCCTCACTGAAAAGGGGATTGCTATATTGTGTGAATACGTGGAAACGGTTCGGGGCATTATCGGTTATGAGATACCGCTTGCAGTCGATCATTTCGGGCATATCGGCATTGAAGACTGTATCCGTCTTGCAAGAGCATTGGAGAAATACAATCTCGCGTGGTTGGAGGACATGGTACCGTGGCAGTATACCGACCAATATGTCCGTCTCTCGAATTCGTGCGCAACCCCTATATGCACAGGTGAGGACATCTACTGTAAAGAGGGCTTTATGCCGCTGTTCGAGAGTCGTGGGATTGCGATAGCGCACCCCGATATTGCGACATCCGGTGGGATTTTGGAGACAAAGAAAATCGGCGATCTGGCAGAAGATCACGGCATTGCGATGGCACTCCACATGGCAGGTACACCTATCTGCGCCATGGCGAGCGTCCACTGCGCCGCAGCAACATCGAACTTCATGGTATTAGAGAACCACTCTGTTGATAACCCATGGTGGGATGAAATGGTAACCGGTCTACCGAACCCGATTATCCAAGACGGTTATATCGATGTCCCAGAAACCCCCGGCTTAGGCATAGCACTTAACGAAGAAGTCATCCGGGAACACCTCCATCGCGATGAGACAGCATACTTCACCCCGACAACAGAATGGGATTCGGAACGTTCACATGATAGGTTGTGGAGTTAGGCATTGAAAACACAGAAAAACTCCGAAAAACCGACGAACGACCCCGAACTGCCGCCGAACGCATTGCAATGTTGGATCTCGAAAAAGTAGATACACGCGATACGCTCTGGGACAGCCGTGAACGCCTGACCGCCTTGGAGATCAGAAAAGCACACGAGGAAACCTTACAATTAACACAAGGCGAACGTGACGGAGTCTACGAAGCCGTCATACAACTCGTCGAAACCCGACTCAAAGAAGCCAAAACTTGAAATGTTTGAAAAAACTGCTGAAACAGCCAAAGCAATGGACCATACAGCAAGGCACAACGGAGATCCCCACATAGAAACCGATACCAACGAACCAATAGCCCTCGCTTTGTAGGAGGGGTTTGCAACCCCAATATACTTCTCACCGAAATTATGATAGAGAGTTTACAAAATCTCATTGATCTCCCTCTGAATCCGCGTGCTACGTTTACGCGATTGAAAACCAAGCCGAAATGGGGAGCTGTACTCGTCACGTACTGTCTACTTTCCGCTGTATTGGGATGGTTGAGTATGCCGTTTTCTGAACACTTTCTTACCATGTCAGGAGAGGGGAAACCAACGCCTATTGCCACCGGAATAGTGCCCTTTATCATCTTAAGCGTCGTGAGTGGAATCCTTATGGTGGGGACGTGGTGCATTCTCATCGGGGGTGGACTCACAATAACCGCGCGGGGTTTCAAAATAAATCAGTCGCTAAAGTTCCGACATATTTTTGCCGCACTTTGGCATACATCCCTGATTCGCGCATTCGCATTCTTCGTCAACCTAGCACTTATCCCTGTTTTTACGCGCTTTGAGGATATTGAGACCATCATTGATCTCAGAGTCATTCCAAGTATACACATGCTGGCAACGTCCGTTGAAAATGCATACCTTCTGATGTTTCTGAGTTATGCAGAGCCGCTGAGCGTATGGTACATCTACGTGCTAGCAATCGCAATTATGACACTCGGCGAAGTCAAAAAAGTAAAAGCATATCTTACAGCAGTCATCATTTGGCTATTAAGAACGTGGATGGAGATTACATACCTCCTTCAATTGTGGAGCTAAAAAGTGAGGGTTTTGGAATAAGTGATAATATAATACATCACCCCCATACATCGTAGGTCGGGTTTCGCTGCGCGCTACCCGACAGGCTCCTTGCCGTTTGCAAATTTAATGACTTGTGCTAATTAACTCCTTATTTTTATTATTTTCACAGCTATTGATATTGCCCTATAAACATATCGTCCCTACGGGACTAAAAA
>RKRO01000230.1 GCA_007571355.1 Candidatus Poribacteria bacterium
GGGAAGCAGAGGCCCTCGCTTCTATAGGATGTGTTTCCATAATTACTGGCTTTACTATATCAGGGGGGAATCAGCGGCCCCTCGTTTCTATACGATGTGTTTCAATCCCTATGGGCTTTACGATATTATCACATTGCCGGTTTTCGTGAAATGCGTAGTCCTGTGAAAAATTTTCGCTTGATTATTTTTTGATGTATGGTATATTATATTTTGCGGACAGGAACCTCTAAGATAAAGATGGATTTGAAAGATAGTTTTGTGGATAGGATCAAAACTTTGGTAGGACGCATTGTGTTAGCAACACGTCCAGCGCGTAAAGGAGTGGATGATTATGGCAGGTAAACTGAAAGTCGCAGCAGTGGGGTGCGGTGGCATAGGCCGTCTGCATCAACTCGGTTATCTCCAGCATCCGGGTGCGGAATTAGTGGCAGTATGCGATATAGATGTTGATAAAGCGAAGGCACGCGCGGAAGAACTTGGTATCGCGAAATGGTATCCGTCCATCAGTGAGATGCTGGCACAAGAAGAATGCGATTTGGTAGATGTCGTAACGGCTGACCATCTGCATTTTGAACCCGTGATGGAATGTCTGGAAGCGGGCAAACATGTTATCTCTGAGAAACCGCTGTCGCTTTACATTGACGAAGCGGAACAGATGGTAGCGACAGCAGAAGAAAAAGGGGTCCATCTCGCTATTGATTACAACCGTCGCTTCGCGCCCGGATATGTCCAAGCACGGAAATGGTTTGACGCGGGCGCGATTGGTCAGACGTATTACTTAGACATGAAATTATCGCAAGGCGGCCCAGCTTCAACTTGGAAAGGCGAATATTATCTACTTTACGAACTCGAAACACATGCCATTGACCTGCTTCGCTGGTTCGGTGGGGAAGTTGTTGCTGTTTGTGCACAAATGGCAAAGCCCCGGAAACATGAAGCACGTGAAGGCGAGGATACATGTTACACCAGTATGGCTATCTCACTCCGCTATGAGACGGAAGCTGTCGCAACATTGCTGGCGAGTTGGGATAGCGATTTCATCCATCCGATTGAACATTTCGAAATCTGTGGCTCCGATGGCGAAATCACCGTCGATAACGTCCTGACCCGCTCGACCTTGATGAAGCGCGATAACCAAATCGTTGAAGAGTATCGCCCCTCCATTTTTAGAGACGAACAACTCGCTTTTAACGGGACATTCGCTTTGCGGATGGCGGCACTCGTTGACGATCTGCTCGCCGACCGAGCCCCGGCGCCGACAGGGAGAGACGGTTTGCAAGCGTTACGGATCACTGAAGCGATTGTGGAGTCATGGCGGGAGAAACGCGAAATTTCGGTTAAGATCGATTAACTATCCGTTGTCAGCTGTTTCTCATGCGAAGTATGCTATGCAAGGAGGGAAAATTTATGAAGCGTCATCTGTCTTTTTTTAAAGAAGTCTGTCAGGCACTTCTGAACGGTTCTTTGGCTTCTTCTTCAACGGTGCATGCGTGTATTGTATCGCTTGTCGCGCTTCTGGCAGCCAATTGTGGGCCGCCACCGCAAGGCCAATACGCCGTCCCTGAATCGGCACTCGTTGCTGCCGAGCGGGCGGCAACAACGCCCGCAGCTGGTCAAAGCGAATCCAAATTACCTGAAAGTGCTATCGTCCAATTGGAGAAATTGCCTTACCTCAGAAACGCTTTCAAAGAACGCGTACGCGTAAGTAGCAGAGGTGGGCTTGACGATTTTCAGGCTATGACACGCCAGCAAATACAACATAGCGCGGTCGTCGCCAACTGTTCGTTCGATATCTTGAAGGCTTTTATTGCGAAAGGGTGGGCTCCGATTGTAATGGTCGAATTTCAGGGACGGACACCGGAAATCTTGCCGATGTCCCAATACAACAACCGATTGGGCGAAGTCTACCTCGAAAATCCATCTAATCTCAACAAACGTCGCTTGACTTACAAGGATTTTGAGGCATCTTGGAGCCGGATCTCACGGAACAAATGTATTTTAATCACGCCGCGAAAACTCTCGAAACTCGATGTTCAGAAAGCGTTAGCGGACTATTTACCTGAAATAGCGTTCCAAGAGATTAGCGTCCAAAGTCGCTGATATGCGTTAAAACGAGGGGAAAATTTTGAGAGCACTTCCGTTTACAGCGGTCACGATTAACGACCGGTTCTGGGCACCCCGGCAGCAGACGAATGCTGTCGCAACGATTCCACATGAACTCGCGCAGTGCCGGGTGACCGGTAGGATTGATAATTTTGCGAAAGCCGCGGGCCTGATGTCCGGAAATTTTGAAGGGCTTTTCTTCAACGATTCCGATGTCCATAAATGGGTGGAGGCGGCAGCGTATACACTTTGGACGTATCCAAATCCAGCGTGGGAAGCGGAATTGGATGAAGTCATCGCAAAGATTGCAGCGAGCCAACACCCCGATGGCTATCTGAACTCTTACTTTACGCTGGTTGAACCGACGAAACGGTGGCAGAATCTTGGCATGATGCACGAACTGTATTGCGCCGGACACCTCTTTGAAGCGGGTGTCGTGCATTATCAAGCCACTGGGAAACAGATGCTGTTAGACGTTGCCTGCCGATTCGCCGACCTGATTGACAACACCTTTGGACCCGGTAAACGAGACGGGCTTCCCGGACATGAAGGCATCGAGCTCGCGCTCGTGAAGTTAGCGCGCGTGACAGGAGAACCGCGCTACATGGCGCTCGCGGAATACTTTGTTACCCGACGCGGACACTCGCCCTCAATTTTTGAGAAAGAATTAGAGAACCCTGCCCTGCCGGGTGGGCTCGGTGCGTATCAGCACCACTTCACACGCGATGGAAAATTTGAAGGGCATTACGCACAAGCGCATCTTCCGATACAGGAACAGACAGAGTGTGTCGGTCACGCCGTGCGCGCGATGTATCTTTATAGTGGTGCCGCCGACATCGCTTATGAAACCGGTGATACGGCTATCACAAACGCGCTCGAAGCCCTCTGGCAGAATGTCAGAAAACGGCTGTATATTACTGGCGGCGTGGGGCCCTCAGGACACAACGAAGGGTTCACAACAGATTATGAGCTCCCCAATTTCTCCGCCTACGCCGAGACGTGTGCCTCTATCGGACTTATATTTTGGGCACATCGGATGTTCTTGTTGCGTGGTGAGTCTCGTTTTGTTGATGTATTGGAGACGGCGCTCTACAACGGCGCGCTCTCCGGCATCTCGCTCGATGGGACGGGCTTTTTCTATCAGAACCCGTTAGCAAGCCACGGCGATCGGCATCGGCACGAATGGTTTGGGTGTGCATGCTGCCCGCCGAATATCGCCCGACTTCTCGCTTCTATTGGACAGTACATCTACGCTGAATCGGAAGAAGGTTTATGGGTGAACCTATATGTCGGCGGCACTGCCGACGCGATTGCCGCAGGGAACGTCCCTGTCCGACTCACGCAGGCGACCGATTACCCCTGGGCAGGCGATGTAACGCTAACAATTACACCCACAACCCCGGTGCCTTTCACGCTGAATCTGCGGATTCCGGGGTGGTGTGAACAGTTTGAAGCCCGGATCAACGGTGAAACTTACAACGCACAACCGAATTCGGAGGGCTATCTCTCTATCACACGAGTGTGGCACGCCGGTGACCGTGTGGAACTTCACTTGTCTATGCCTGTTGCCCGCGTCCACGCGCATCCGCTTGTGCGAGAAAACCTTGGGCGGTCTGCGCTACGTCGCGGGCCGCTCGTTTACTGTTTTGAGGAGGTTGATAACCCTGATGGGGCGTTTCAGACGCTGGCTCTCACCCATAATAATAATAATGTACTGGAAACGACATTTGACAGCGATTTATTGGGGGGTGTAACGCTTATCCGCGGGAAAGGCAGCGTGTTGGACGACGCTGAGTGGGGGGACAATCTCTATCACACGGGCCCGACTGCAAAGCAGTTAGACGTTACGGCGATTCCGTATTATGCATGGTGCAATCGTGGCACTGGCAAGATGGCAGTGTGGGTTCTGTAGGCTTTTTTTCGCAATAAGTCGTTTTGGGATGGGTTAAATGTAATTTCATGTCAAGTCCCTACACTTGATCGTCAAATAATCCCAGTTGGTCTGTTGTTGATTTCCCGCGCACCAGAGGTGTGTCAAACTTTTTGCCTTCAAGAATTTCCGCTATACAAAGCACTTGTAGGCGAGGATATTCCCTACCCTCTATTGAAATTGTGCCTTTGGTTCGGCAGAAGTCCTGAAAATTCTGTCGTTGCGTACGGCCCAGTGTTTTCAGTGTGATGAATCCACCCATCGGGAAATCTTGCTCGTCTATGATGCCTGCTAAGGCTCGTAAATCCGCAGGGGTTACCCGCTGTCCACCTTTTACCTGTAACTTCATCGCTTTCAGTTCATCATCTTCACCTTCTGGAAAGTAAAGCCTTCCATCTACACCCCCATCGTTGCTCTTTTTTGCAGTCACAAAGCCATCAACCATTTCTACAGCCCACTTTTGAAACTGATATGCATCGCGTTTATGCAAATCCTTCGCACCCTCAAGACTTTTCGGAATTCCGCTGATTTCGTAATCACAGCCTTCAACCAATCCACTCTTTTCCTTCAAACGAACAGCACTCACACGTTTGATAGCATGAATAGCGATGTCAATGCCAATCCATTTGCGCTTTAATTTTTGTGCTGCTACAAGCGTTGTTGCGCATCCACAAAAAGGATCAAATACAACATCGCCTATTTTTGAAGAGGCTTTGATGATACGTTCAAGTAACGCGATAGGCTTTTGCGTATCATACCCTTCATCTTCGTCTCCACTTGCTTTTTCAATATCAGTCCAAATGCTTTGGGGCGGCATGCCTGCATCGGATGTAAGATAATGTTTCAGACGTGGCTTTCCTTTATTGCCCCAGATAATCAGTGCTGCTGCGTCTAAAGCATCTAAGCGGGCATGTACACCGGTTATATCTCCGTAATTTGGAATAAAATGCTCCTCAATATATTCAGCATACTTACCTTTCCCAACCCGTGGTGGGGCCCAATGCCTATTCCCAGGGGAAATACCACGCCAAGGTTGACCTGATTCACCTCCGCTTGAACCGGAGGCTGTTAAGTCTCGACTTTGGTATTTTCCGTGTTTATCGGAGCGATTATAACGTTTTATTGTTTTGTCTGTTAGAGGGATTAACACTTCATCAGGTATGATTCTCTCACCATAACTATAGTAGAAAATTGTATCATGAATGGCACCATAGAGTTTGTCATTATGAGCGTTATGCCGTTTCCATATAATTTCTGAACGGTAATTTTTTTCGCCAAATATGTTATCCATTACAACCTTGATATAGTGGCTGGCAGTCGGATCGCAGTGTAAATAGATGCTGCCTGTAGGTTTCAATAGTCTTTTCATTTGTAAGAGTCGTTCAGTCATATACGGCAAATATGCCAGCATTTTCGGGTTGGTGTACCGTAACGCATGCATCCAGCCCCTCCAAAACTTCACGACAGAATCATCAAGCCCCTCCTGTAACATTGTTCTCGGCAGTGAACGAATAATACGCTCTGTCTCATCGTTAAGCGTCCAAATATCACAAAATGCATCTATCTGATCCGGTAAAGGTCTGCCCGTTTCATCCTTGTAAATCGCATTGTAGGCGCGATTGGAATTGAATGGCGGATCGAGATATATCAAATCTACACTATCTTTTGGCATCTGTTGCATCACTTGCAAACAATCACCATAGTAAAGTTTATTCAACTTTCATACCTCCTTTTTTTCACATTTCTGCTATTCCGTATCGTGTGCGGGATTATAAACTAACGCCAGTTAAAAAAAAATATGAGAGGTTTCCTAAGCAGACGCACATTCGCCAAAAAAGCAAGAGAGTCCCCGAAAAGCGGTGATTTTAGAAACCCAACCCCCCTTGATCCCCCCTTATCAGGGAGGGAGGGCGGCTCTGCGTAGTTCGGGTTTTGAGAACGTTTGGCTTCAAAGTCGGCATTGAACGCTCTAATCGCATCCGCTGTGCCCATCCTGCATTGACCGTCCGCTTCAACACCCACGAGTTTTTGGATCTCCTTATCGGTGGAAGCGGCGTTCTAATTCATCGCGCCCCATCTCAACAATAATCGGACGGGAATGCGGACAATTGAACGGGAGTTTCGCTTGCGATAACTCTTTGATAAGATTCACCATCTCCTTCATGTCCAACGTATCGCCTGCTTTGACAGCCGATTTACATGCGACCGTGATTAAGGCGTTGTCAATCGCTTCTGGGAGTTGGACCTCGGTATGCGGTGCCTCAGGGAGTTTGTCGAGTAAGTCCGTGACGGTTTGGGCGGCGACACGAGTCGGCAGCGGTGCCGGAATCGCACGAATCAGGATCGTGTTTCCACCGAATTCTTCCAGATCAAAACCGAGTTTACTGAAGATGTCGCTGTGAACTTTCAAAGCACTGAGCTGCTGCGGGGTGACTTCCAAAGTGACCGGCAGCAGCAACCCCTGTACTGGGATGCCGTCGGCTTGCATCTGGTTAACGAAACGTTCATAAAGCACACGCTCGGCAGCGACATGCTGGTCAATGAAGAAGATTTTATCCCCTGCTTCAGCGACAATATAGGTTTTAAAGAGATTTGTCTTGAGTTGGACGTTTTCAAAGTCGAGTAGACTTAGATTTACGTCACTGGGAATCTCCTGCTGCGGTGGTTGCACGACGATTTCAGTCGGCGTGGACGGGACTTGCGCTTCGGAAGTGTCCGTAACTTCTTCAGGTGCCTGTTCGGTATCTTCCGCCGGTCTCTGTGTTGGAACAGGTGGCACGTCCGTTTGTTGTGTGGGGAGGGGTTGCCCCCTACCTGTGCCAACCGATGCGGAACTCGGTGTAGAAAATCGCTGTGATGTGTGTGTCCCTCGACTTTCGGTATCCCGTTCAGTTTGTGCTGGCTCAACGGGAGTCTCGATTTTGGGAATATATTTCGCTTTATGGAGCGCGTTGCGAAGCATACGGACAATACCGCTATAAATTGTCCGTTCGTTCCGAAACCGCACCTCAATCTTGGCAGGATGGACATTGACATCAACCGTCTCCTGTTCCAATGTCAAGAAAAGCATTGCCACAGGCTGCCGGTCTTTAGCAACCATCGCGTCGAATCCCTCTTTCAGTGCTGCGCCGATGATCCGACTACGGATGGGGCGCTGATTCATAAAAAAGAGTTGATACTCCCGATTCGTTTTCGTGAATTCCGGTTTTCCGAGTAAACCGTATATTTTTAGTTCAGGGAGTTCCTCTGTGAACGCAATGAGGTTTTCAGCGAACTCTTTGCCGTAGAGCAGACGTACCCGCTCGAGATGTGAATCGCAGGCGCGCACATCGAGGATAGTCCTGCCGTTGTGTGTCAGCGAAAAATGGATGTTCGGATGCGCCAGTGCAGCCCATGTTACCTGATTTGTGACATGGTTCATTTCAGTGGTATCGGTTTTAAGGAATTTCAGGCGTGCGGGGACATTGTAAAAGAGGTTGTTAATCGACATGTGGGTGCCGGGAGAGCAGCCGCTCTCTTGCACGGAACGGAAAATACCACCGTCAACGTTAACCTTCGTCCCTTCAAGTGCGTCGGCGGTACGTGTGAGGAGTTCAAATTGTGAAACGGAGGCGATACTCGCCAACGCCTCGCCGCGGAATCCAAACGTCTGAATATGCTCAAGATCTTCAATACGGCTCACCTTGCTCGTTGCGTGGCGTTCCAAGGCGAGCAGTGCGTCCTCGCGTGCCATGCCGATACCGTTATCGGAGACATGGATGAGCCGTTTACCGCCTGCACGGATTTCGACGCGGATAGAGGTACTTTCCGCATCCACGGCGTTTTCGATTAATTCCTTAACGACAGAAGCGGGACGCTCGACGACTTCGCCAGCGGCGATTTTATTGGCAACATCTGCGGAAAGTATTCTAATTTTCGCCATTTTTTTTAATTATTGGGTTCTTGCCCCGATTTCTCAGCCCCATACGTTATTCGCTATGGGGTCCCCTGTCGAAATCGGGTTCTCGCTCCAATCGGTGTACATTTGGAGGCATTGTGTTTTTCTTCTTTTCTAAACACCCACAACTGACAAGATGCGAACCCTACTCCATATCTATTCTGCGTTTTGGTATATAGTAAAATTTGAAAATAAATGTGCACTTTTCGGAACACAACCCCCCTCCCCCCCTTATCAGGGGGGAAACAGAGGCCCCTCGTTTCTATAGGATGGGTTTCAATAATTTCGGGCTTTACGATAAGTAACAGTTACAGGAATGCGTCTGTGTGAAACGGGTTACGTCTGGGTATTCGTCCTTAGCATGGACAAACCCTTCAGGAGTACGAAAATAGGTTTTGAGGTTCTGTACGCTGCAGAACGCTTCTTGCATGAGGTTACTATAGCAGATAAACCCCTGAAAGTCAACGAAAATTTGTTACGACGTAAACTAAGTGCCCTCGGTAGCGTTACTTTTTATAACTTACAACAAAATTGCAGGATCTGTGCTATACTGAATTTATATGTTCTGTCGAATTCAGCCTACAGGTTTCTGCCATAGAAAACCTGAAAAAGAGAGGTGCAAATAATGAGGTATAGCATAACCTTGTTTATATCTGTCTTTTATCTTGCCTGTCTATTCAGCATGCCTTTTTTTGTCGGCTGCGGAGATGCTGAAGACCCCGAAGAGCCAAATATCCGGACTTCCAATATACTTCTTGACGCACCTGCTGAACAATGGCTACAGCCGACAGACGAGGCCTGGGAAAAGTTAAAAGACGCTGAACAATGGCTACAGTTGACAGATGAAGATTGGGGCAAGTTAAAAGACGAAGATTGGGAAAGGTTAAAAGACGAAGATTGGATCAGGTTGACAGACGCGGAAGTTGAGGAACTCATGAATCTTGAGATTCCACGTTGGAATGGCGAGCATGTAGCATGGGAAAAGGCTATGAAACCTTCGCACGCCAGGCTCTTCCAAAAGTTTGGAGACCTTCCACAGGTTCGCTATCGGGTAGAGTTTCAGCGGATGGCGCGAGGTGGAATCGTAACGCTTGAGTTTGCTAAGCAACGCCTTGCTTATTGGGCAACAACATATTTTCTGGGCCCGACTGCGGACCATCAACGGACACTTGGAGAAACCAGAGACCAGCTAAGGCGTATAGCACAACGAGAAGAACTCCGTCTATTGGAAAAGCTCAGAATAGAAGATTCCGAGGCTTGGGTAAAAGGCATGCGTGCCTTTCTTATTAAAAAACATGGAAACATTCCAGAAAATGATGTCATTATTGAATTTTTGCGAAAGTTGGAACTGGAACTCCCCAGAACAGATGCTGATTGCCATGCCTATCTTGAGGTTTACAGAACTCTCTACGATCATATTAACACTGCCTCAACTTATGAGTTCTATGCCCTACTTGAAGCATTACACCAAGTTAGGCTTTTCGTCGCGGATCCACCGTCACCCAGAGTCGAAAAATACCGAGAGGCAAGAGCAGAAGGTATTTCATTCGATGACATAGACTGGGATGATGACTGACACACGATTTTTGAGTCGAACCGAATCAGAGCATATCTCATGAATAACAGCTCAACAGCACATATGTATAACGCCAGTTTGAAAAAAATAGGAGCGGTTTCCCCAGCAGACGCAACTTCGCCAAAAAAGCAAGAGAGTCCCCGAAAAACGGCGATTTTTAGAAACCCAACCCCCCTTGATCCCCCCTTATCAGGGGGGAGGCGGACGCTCATTAGAAACCCAACCCCCTTGATCCCCCCTTATCAGGGGGGGAGG
>RKRO01000564.1 GCA_007571355.1 Candidatus Poribacteria bacterium
ATTTCGCTCCACCTTACAGAGTTACATTCGCCTCTACGGATACATCTCACAGTTGATAACCTTTACCGATGTGGCATTGGAAAAACTGTATATTTTCAGTCGCAATTTAAACAAGAAATTACCAAAACGGGAACACCCGGACTTGAACGATGTTTTGTCGTCTGTAGACTTGGATTCGTTCCGTGTGCAGCGCATACATGACAACTTACAACTTTCCCTAAAAGCGCAGGACAGCGAGGTCGAAGGGATTGGCAGCGATGTTGCTACCCTGAGGGACCCCCAGCAGGATTTCCTCTCCAATATCATTCAGGCATTGAACGAAGCACATCAGACGGATTTCACGGCGGAAGATCAAGTTGACATCGAAAATGTTTGCCAAAAAATTCGGCAGCATGAGGAACTTCGGCAGGTGATTGAAGGGCATAATTCGGAGAGCAATAAACGGTATAAGTTTAATCAGGTGTTCGATCAGATTTTATTAGATCTCGTCAACAGTAGATTGGATCTCTTCAAAAAATTATCACAATCGGGAGTCAATGTAGATCTCAAGCGCCAACTCTATCAAGTCTATCTTGATTCAACGTGAACTGGGTATATGGCAAATGCTAAAAACCACTAGACAACCCCCCTTCCCCCCCTTATCAGGGGGGAATAAGAGAGGAATGGGGTTCCATTACACACTTTTATGAAGGCAACCCCTCGAAGAAACACTTTCTTCGCATTGGATTTTAGCGTTTGCAAAAACCCCCGCCCTTATCAGGGGGAATAAGAGAGGAAATGGGTTTCAATCATGATGGGCTTTACGATAAATAGCCGTCGGTTGTTCGCAGCGCGGTAAAAAAAACCTGCCAGCAAAGAAAGGAAACAATAATGCAACTGAGTTGTCTCCCTGTCTCTCTTTACGACGATATCTTCAGCGGACAAATCAGCATCGCCGACTGGATTCGCTTTGGCGCGGCATTAGGGTTAGATGCGGTAGATTTCAGCATCAAGTTTTTTCCAGAGCGTGACGCAGCAACGATAAAGCAGGCGCGTACCGCAATCGAAAAGCATAATATACCCCCGGGCATGATCGCCTGTTATTCTGACTTCACGCATCCGGATCCGTCACAACGCGCACAAGAATTAACAGACCTAAAGGCAGACATCGCATTGGCGGAAACGTTGGGGGCAAAATTTATTCGCGTGACAGCAGGACAAAACCACCCCGGCACCGAACGCACAGCAGGGGTGCAGTGGGTGACAGACGGCTTCCGACACGCCATCGACACAGCAGAAAAACACGGTATCACGCTCGCTTATGAAAACCACACCAAAGGCGCGCCGTGGGATTACTGGGACTTCTCACAACCGACAGAAATTTTTTTGGAGATCTTAGACGCACTTTCGGATACACCCCTCGGTGTGTGCTTCGACACAGCAAACCCACTCGTCCTCGGTGAAGATGTCCTCACACTTCTGGAAGCGGTTATCCATCGCATCGTTGTTGTGCATATTTTCGACCTCCGTGAAGTCGGCGTGTTTGAGCCTGTCCGTGTCGGTACGGGTGCCTCACCGATCCCGCAAATCTTCTCGCGTCTCAGACAAACCGGTTATGACGGCTGGCTGAGCATTGAAGAAGCCAGTCGGACAGGAGAGACAGGCTTTGAGCAGGCAATCGCTTATGTCCGAAATACTTGGGAACATTCTGTTGCATAGACTGTCAGCTTGTGGCACTTTGTAGCCTCAACCGCGTGAAGGTTCACTCATCCGTTCTTGTGCTTGGCGCGAGAGTTCAGCGAGATGTCCATCGTTTGCGCTGACCTGTTCGAGGTGTATCCACCGCTCTGGTGTGGCTGTCCGTATCATTTTTTCTCCATACTTCCGGTCAATCCAGAAGCGTGCGGACCCAGCGATATATGCCTGGAGTGCCTCGAGTTTGTCATCAGGATACCGTTGGCAGAGGTTCATCGTGAACATCCGCCGGCGCGTGCTGCCGCCGAAAGCAGCGTGCTTCGTGTTATGGTTAAACAACACCAGATCGCCGGGGGTTGTTTCAAACACTGTTGCTGGCACATCCTTTCCGTGTATCTCCCACAACGCTTCGCTCTTACCGACCTGCTGAGAGAGTGCATCCGCATAGTTATCGCCGAAGAGATGGCTCCCCGGAATGACGCGGAGCGCACCGGTGTCGCGCGTGAGTGGGTCCAGATAGAACGCAATCTTGATGTGCATTGGGTCTTCCAGTTTATGCCCGCCATCGGAGTGCCATCCGGTGTCGCCGACATAGAAATTGCCATCGCTTCCCATGTAGTTGAAATCCTCCCCGAGGAGTGCTTTAGCAATCGCCAAAATCCTCGGATCATCCAGCAAGGACGACAATTCTTCGCTCTGATCAATGAACGGGACGATACAGGAGCGCGCCGTGCCTTCGTGCGGTTTACCGTTGTGTCCGCCGCCTCTCTCCTCCCAGACGGCTTCAAAAGCGTCCTGGATCGCCGCAATCCGGTCTGACATGAGTTGTGGAAAACTGAGATAACCGAATGTCTTAAAAAAATTGATCTCTGAATCTGTGACGGTGAAATCGTGCTGATTCATTTTTAATTTTTCCTCGCGGTTCGCTAAAGCGGATTTGGAATTCATGCCTCACTATTGATAGACTATCATAACATATTTGCCTTTATAGTAAAACCTAAAAATAAATGCCCATTTTTAGGAAGACACCCCCCCTCCCCCCTTATCAGGGGGGAATCAGAATTAAAAAATTTGCTAAATCTACAGATTAATGATAATATTAATGTGAGTTTGATAAAAGTTAGGCGTATGTGGCATATTGTGTTATTTTGCGCTGTAGACCCCACAAACGAACAG